>MNYQ01000224.1 GCA_001873185.1 Ignavibacteria bacterium CG2_30_36_16
GAAGATTAGCTCATAGAATTTCTGTTCTTCTGATGCTTGAAGTTCTTTTACCATCTTCGGAGATACCATATTCGTAAATCCAAAGATGTTGGATTGTGTATGTCTTGTGTTAATTTTGAACATTATTTTTTCTACTAAATGAGTGATTTTGTTTTCAGGAATTTATTTAAAAATCTACTCATATAAAAATTATTGCGAAATTATTATGACCTTTTTAGAGTGAACTCATTATTAGCTGTACATATCTCATGAAAGTGAAACTTTATTTCTTAAAAGCAAATAAAATTTCTTTATAAATTATCAAATGAACTTTTTATTTGTTGAATATTTTTTTGCACAAACTTTTAGCATCTCCTGATATTAACTTTTAGCATCTCCTGATATTGTTCGATTTTTGTTTTCTCGCTTACCCTTTTTTCTTTCTTTGTCTGTTCGTTTAAAACAGTCTCCCAAAGTTTTGCCGCTGTGAAATATTCAGAACTTAGGGATCTTGTTACTTTATCGCGACTAATTTTTCCTTCCGACATTACCGATAATCCGGTTGCTGTAGTATAGGAAAAGGAACTCGTTAAATAATCTGTGTAAAGTTCTAAAAGTTGTTTGTTCATCTCAAACCGTCTATCATTCACATCCGAAATTTAACCATTTACCATTCATTGCGTATAGTGAGCTTATAAATTGAGTAGAATGCAGAAAATAGCGAGCTAAAAGCAGAAAGTAATTAATTTAGCTAATTAAATTTTGTATAGGGATAAACTTGAGTTATTTATTAACTTTGTAAGTCACCTTACGCAAAAATTGTAGTACGAAGTCCGTTAGCTAACGGATTATCGAAGCTTCGCTTCGATTTACAGTACAATTTCAGACTTTTGCGTAAGGTGAGTTTGTAAGTCAATTATTTAGAAGGCAGTATTTATATGCGCAAATATTTAGAGAAAATATTCTCCTTATATTTTAATGAGGCAGAATACGTGGAATTAAAAGATAAATACAGAAAATATTTGTCTGAAAAATCTGCAGAAGAAGTATCCTCTCTAAAACATATTAAAAAAGGAAAACAAAAATTTAAGAATGTAGATCGTTCATGGATCGATTTTACGGTTACTTTTGCAAAAAGCAAACTTTCCCCAAAAAAGTTTCTTGAGTTTCTTCTATATTTTGGCGAAAACACAATAGCTATGGGGGAGCTAAATGCCGCACAGGATGTATATCTTGCTTTAAAACAGCTAAGCGAAAAGAAATCTGAGCTTGAGAATATTGCTGCTTATTCGATGCTGGCATTGGGAGATATTTATAGCCGTCAGGCGCTATGGCAGGTTAGTGAGGATTACATTTTTGAAGCCAATAAACTTTTTTCAAAACAAAAAGATTTTAAAGGCTGCGCCCGATGTGAAAATTTACTGGGTACAATTTACGGCGACAAAGGAAATATTTCCCGCGCCAAGAATCACTTCGAAAAAAGTTTATCGTTTCTAAACTCGAAAAAAGACACCAGACTTATGGGTATGCTGGAAATGAATCTCGGCATTCTTTGCAACATTCAAAACAACTACGACCAGGCATATTCATATTTCCAAAGGGCAATTGTTAAGTTTGAAAAACTTAATGACCTCAGAAGAATTGCAGAACTAAAACACAATTTGGGGATGATGTTTTCCCATAAGGGCGATTATCAATCAGCCTTAAAGGAATTTGATTCCGATATTTTAATATGTATTAATAATGGATTAAAACCTACCCTTGCTCTTTCCTATCTAAGCAAAGCTTTCGTATACATTCAGTTAAAAGACTATTCAATGGCGCGTGCTTTTGCAGATAATTCATTAGAACTTTGTTATAAAATTAACGACAGATTATCCATTGCGGATAATTATAAAATAAAGGGAATTATTGAGCGTCACCTGAAAAATTTTACGGACGCAGAAGATTATCTCTTGACAAGTCTTCGCCTAAATAAAGAACTCGACAATATTATGAACATTGCCGAAAGTTCTTACGAGTTGAGCCTGCTTTATAACGAAATAGGCAAAACCACTGAAGCCAAAATATTTAAGAAAACCGCTCTTGATAACTTCCGTGCCATGGATGCCGTTGATATGATTAAAAAAGCAGAAGAAGATCTATGATCTATTATTCTAAGTACGGTTTAAGAAGCTTCTGTTGCGGATGTCATTATACTTTAGCTGAAGGATCCACGGACCGACAATAATATTTTTAGTTGAAATTATTTTATTGTGTGTTTTTATTTCGTCAACGTATTTTTATCTTTAATTAATCAAATTTTAAGTTTTTGGCTATGAAATTTTCCGACTTCAAAAAAAGTATTGATGATAAATCAGTAAACGAAGAAATGCATGGTGAGTCCGAGATTAGGATTAAAAATCTCGAACTTATCCTGAACATTGTAAAAACTATAAACAGTACCTTATTGCTCGATGATGTGCTCGAATTAGTTTTGAAGAACGCTATTAATCTTACTAATTCCGAAAGGGGATTCATCGTTCTTAAAAACCCGGCAGAAGAACTTGAATATAAACTCGGCATTGATAAGGAAAATGTTCTTGTTCCGGAAGAACAGTTTAATGTTTCTTCCACCGTTGTGCACGATGTGTTTTACACCGGGCAGTCAAAGTTTATAGAATCTGCACTAAGTGATACCAATAACGACCCCAGTAAAAGTATCATCCGGCTTGAACTGCAAACTATTTTGTGTTCTCCTCTAATTACCGGAGATAAAAAAATTGGCGTTATTTATGTGGACAGCCGTCATCTCAATAAAATACGTGTTCGGGAAATAACAGACACTTTTGAAATTTTAGCCGGGCAGGCAGCCACCGCGATACGAAATGCACAGCTTTATAACGGGCAAATAACAGCTTACAATGCACTTCAGGAAGCGAACACTCAATTAATATCCGCCGAAAGAAAAGTGCTCAAATCAAGCATAGATGCCGAGATCGGTCAATCGCTTCAGGGGCTTGTGCATCTTGCTCTTCTTGAAACAGAAAGTTTACTTAGAACAATTGAAAAATTTCAAAAGGAACATAATGAAATTATCAAACAGATTGACCCGATTTTCTTCGACAGATTAAAACTTAAAACGAAAGTTTCGGTAGACAGCATAAGAAGCATTCAGAAGTACGCTCAGGCTTTGATGGAAACAGCCATTATGGAACTTGACATGAATGGCGGCGACATTAACAAAATAATACAATCTGTTATCCGTTATATTTCTCCGATGAAAAAATTCGGACGCATTACTTTTAAAACCGAGTTTGGCACTTTGCCGCAATGCCATTTCGACTCGGAACAAATCCAGCATCTTCTTGTGCATCTTTTTTCAAATTCTGCCAAGGCTAAAAACGATTCAACTATTTTGGTTAAAACTTCTTTTGAAAACGGCAATTTGGTTATCTCGGTTACGGATAACGGACCGGGCATTCCTGAATCTGTTATGACAAATATATTCGACATTCCATCATCTAAAAAAAGCGGATACGGTTTATTTGTTTGTAAGAGTATAATAGACAGGCACAACGGCAGTATAAAAGTGCTCCGGCAAGAAACAGGTACCTCCATCCAATTTCTAATTCCAGCGTAATAATTATGAATGACCAACCCGTTAAATATTTTAATCAGCTTTACGATTCTATTCACTTCCCGATCCATGTTTTGAATGAAGAGGGAAAAATTGTTTATGTTAATCAGGCGTTTATATATCAGTGGGGATATAAGCTGGCGGAACTTTCCGAATATAGTGTTTTTAATGACCATGAATTGAAGCGAAGCGGAATTCTTCAAAACATTCAAAAAGTTTACGACAAAAAAACATATGCTTTTATAAATAATTATTCCGATTCGCTTTTAAAAAGTAAAGACATTACACTTCCAGTACTGCGAACAAAAGTTTTTCCGGTTACGCTTAGTGGGAGTTTATTCGTCGTCCTTTTCCATATTGATCTTACTGAAATGATATTAGCGGAAAAGGAAATATTAAAAGCAAAAGACGCCACAAGCGAAGCGGAGCGCCTAAAAAATACTTTTTTGAATGTACTGTCTCACGAACTTAGGACGCCGTTAAATATTATACTTGGCTACGCTTCAATCATAAAAGATTCGATGAGAGATAAGCTTAACAGTGAAGACATGGTATATTTTGATAACCTCTACAGCGGCAGCGAACGATTGTTTAACAGCATTACACAAATGCTGGAATTTGCCCAAATCGAAGCAGGCAATTATAAGTTAAATATTGAAAGAACTGACCTTGTAGGGATTATTAAAAGCTGCGTCGCTTCAATCCGGGAATCTGCGTTTGAAAAAAATCTTGACATTAAACTTAGCTTTATCCGCCAGTCTATTTTGGTTGATGTTGACATTCAGTGCGTTGAAAATACGATTACTAATCTCGTTAATAACGCAGTAAAGTTTACGCGGCAGGGATTTATTGAAATTGAAGCCGGCATTCTTGATGAAAGAGAATTAGCTTACTGCAAAATTAAAGATTCAGGAGTGGGAATTTCTTCCGATTATCTCGATCATCTTTTCCAGCCGTTCAGTCAGGAAGATTTAGGAATCGGACGTGATTATGAGGGCAATGGATTGGGTCTGGCGCTTGCAAAAAGATATCTTGAAAAACTTGGCGGCTCTTTGCTTGTGGACAGTCTTAAAGGAGTCGGCTCTACTTTTACTTTTACTTTGCCTCTTTCCCAATCAAGCAACAGAGGGGAGAGATTCGACCCCAGTAATAAAATATTTATGCTTGATGATTCTTATGAATCATTCGACTTGATAAAAGCATTTTTAAAGGATTCTTACCAGGTGGAATCGAGAAGTTTTAGAGATTTCAATATTGATGAACTAAACCGGAATGATTTTAAAATTATTCTTCTTGATGTTAATCAACTCCACTACGAACAGAGCCTTTTGATTGTGAAAGACATTAATAAAAACGATATATATAAAAGACCAATCATTGTATCGTCCACAGAATCTTCGGATGAAAGAATAAAGAACTATTACACTTACGGGGCAAAAAAGTTTTTACTTAAACCATTCTCAAAAAGTGATCTGGTTAAAGCGCTTGAATTTTGTTTAAAATAATTATTTTTAAACTTGCTCAAGTTGAACAAAAGTAAAACAGTTACGTTTTTGCTGACTGATAAATTTTAGGGCTTTTCCGTAGTAATCCTTCTGATAGCCACATTTTATTATTCTATGTCTGACAAATTATTATCCGTTAGCTAACGGACTGTGTGCTTGTTTTTTCACTCATCTCCATGTTCTCTAAATGCTGTTTAGCAAAATGTATTAATTTATTTTACCAAAGGCAACAAATATTTTTCCCGGACGCTATTTTTTTTCTCACCATACTCAAATCTTAAATCGAATAGCTTCACACTGAAACCCTCAGCATAACCCGGACAAGCCCCCGCGGGGCGGGACAAGCAGAACCAAAAAATAAATAATCCGTTAGACTTTCCCGCATGGCGGGATGAGCTCAGTCGAACGCTAACGGATTTACTGCTAAATATTTAAACGACACCCGAAAGAAATTTATTCAACTAACCTCTCGCTATGTGCCCGTAGTTTATTTTAAAATAACCAGCTTCTTCGTCTGAACGAATGAACCGACTTCAATTCTATAAAAATAAACTCCGCTTGATAGTCCGCCTGCGACGGAGCTGGCATCGAATTCTACTTCATAAACGCCCGGGGCTTTTTCTTCGTTTACAAGCGTGGCAACTTCGCTGCCAAGTATATCATACACCTTCAATAAAACATGACTGCTGACCGGCGACTGCCAACTGATGACTGTGGTTGGATTAAACGGGTTGGGATAGTTTTGAAATAATGAAAATGAAAACACATTCCCTATGTTGTTTTCGACAGAGGTGATGTGACCAGCATTTGTGGATCTATAAATTTTACCCCAATCTGCCAATAGCCATCCGGTGGTTGAATCAGAAAATTCAAGATCTCTTCCAAGAATATCTTCCGATGTAATAATTTGTTCATTCCAGGTTCTACCGGTATCCGCGCTAAAATATAATTTTTTAAGACCTATCATCCATAATTTCGATGGGTCTTCTTTAATAAAAGCAACATCCATTGCAGGATTAACAATTGATGTTTGAAAAGATTCCCATGTGGACCCTCCGTCTAATGTCCTAAAAACTGTTAATGGTGTTTGAAAAGAGAAACAAATTCCTATTTGAGTATCGTAAAATTTAACTAATTGAAGATTTGTGACATCCAATGAAACAAGATTCCATGTACTGCCTCCATCGGTAGTTTTGTACAACCTTCTGTCATTATTTGAATTATACCTAAATTGAGCGATTTATTTGTGCGTACAAAAAACTGCGACACAAAAATCTTTTTTTAAAAATTTCTTATGGGAATTTTACTTAACTTTTAGAGAAACACCAAATTTTAATCAAATATATTTTATCGTTAATGATCTTCGACAAACCATGCCAAGGCTTGCCATAGCATATCGTTTTTTAGACATAGTCATCCCCCTCGACTGATTTTTCTTGAAGTTAGTTGT
>MNYQ01000212.1 GCA_001873185.1 Ignavibacteria bacterium CG2_30_36_16
ATGCTATGGCGCTTGCATATAAAGCTTATTATGCTTTTATATCACGCCCGCTTATTTCTTCCAAAGGTGAACCAACTTCAGCCGTTTACGGTTTTATAAGTCAGATTTTAAAAATTTTAGAAGTTCACAAACCGGACTACATTGCTGTTGCATTTGATTCGCCCGATAAAACGTTTCGACATGAGAAGTATGAGAATTATAAATCATCACGTCAGGAAATGCCCGATGATATGAAACCTCAAATAGACCGAATCAAGCAGGTCATCGAAATATTAAAAATTCCAATTTATATTTTGTCAAGGTACGAAGCTGATGACATTATCGGTACAGCAGCAAAACACGCCGAGGAATCCGGTTTGCTAACCTTCGTTGTTACGCCGGATAAAGACTTTAATCAAATGATTACAGATCGTGTGCGGATTGTTCGCCCGGGAAAAACTACTGATGAAATAATTATTTGGGATGCAAAAAAAGTATTTGATGAATTTGGTTTTAAACCAAAACAGATGATAGATTATCTTGCGCTTGTTGGAGATAAATCCGATGATATTCCCGGAGTGGCAGGAATAGGACCGGTTGGTGCAGTGCCGCTGATTCAAAAATACCATTCTGTCGAAGGTATTTATGAGCACATTAATGAGATAGAAAAAACCGGAATAAAAAATAAATTGATTGCTGGCAGAGAAGATGCTTTTATTTCAAAAGAACTTGCAACAATTTTTTGCGAAGTTCCAATTGATTTCGATTTCGAAAAAGCAAAGATTGAGAAACCCGATTTTGAGATGCTGCACAATGTTTTTATTGAACTTGAATTTAAGTCACTTTATACCCGGCTATTAAATTATTACGGTAATAAAATTGAACAAACCACAACCCCGCCATCAGATAAAACTGAAATTTACGTCTATGACGAAACAAAGGTTAAATACAAACTAATAAATGGAGTCACCGAAGCAAAAAAACTTGCGGATAAATTAATCTTAGCAGAGCAATTTGTTTTTGATACTGAGACAGATGGACTTGACCATTATATCCTCAAACTAGCGGGAGTATCCTTTTCACTAAAAACGGATGAAGCTTTTTTCGTTGCCGTTGATCCGTTCGAAGCGAAAGATGATTTATTTGCAAAAGATTTATCAGATAGGATTCCTGTTAAAGAATTTGTTAAAATCTTTAAACCGGTTTTTGAAAATAATACAAAAAAAATATGCCAGAACGGCAAATATGATATTGCGGTGATGCGCACTCTTGGTATTGATGTAAAGAATTTTTATTTCGATACAATGCTTGCCGCTTATCTTATAGATCCCGATCAGAAACATGGAATGGATGAGCTTGCCAGAAAGTATTTATACTACAACTGCATCCCGCTTTCCTCTTTAATTAGTGAGAAAAAAGATCCATCGAAAATATTTGATGCGGACTTAAATGCTCTTTCTATTTACTCATGTGAAGATGCAGATATAACTCTAAAACTTTACAATAAACTTTCCGAACTAATTGAAAAAGAAAAACTAATTGATCTTGCATTCAATATTGAATTCCCACTCGTAAAAGTTCTTGAAGATATGGAGCGTGAAGGGATACGTATTGACGAAAATGCACTGAATTTATTTAGTGACGATTTACAGGTAATGTTGGTAGATTATACAAAAAGAATTTACGAAAGCTGCGGAGCTGAATTTAATATTAACTCGCCAAAGCAGATGCAGGAAGTAATATTCGATAAACTTGGTTTGACGACCGGGAAAAAAACGAAAACTGGTTTTTCGACAGACGCACGTTCACTCGAAGCTATCCGCGGCGAGCATGAAGCAATAGATTTGATTTTAGAATACAGGCAAATGTCTAAGCTAAAATCAACTTATGCAGACGCGCTGCCAAATCTCATTAAACCTCAGACAGGCAGAGTGCATACTTCATTTAATCAGACGGTTGCAGCCACCGGAAGATTATCGAGTAATGATCCAAATCTTCAGAATATTCCCATCCGCACCGAACTTGGAAAAGAAATTAGAAAAGCATTTGTCCCGCGAGATAAAAACCATTTGATACTCAGTGCAGATTATAGTCAAATTGAACTTCGTATAATGGCTTCAATATGCGGTGATCCTGCGTTAATGAGCGCATTTAAAAACAATGAAGATATCCACCGAAGCACTGCGGCGCTTGTCTTCATGGTTCCCCCTGAAGAAGTTACTCCCGATATGCGGCGAAAAGCAAAAGAAGTAAACTTCGGAATTCTTTACGGCATCGGTCCATTCGGTTTAAAAACACGTCTTGGCATTACACAGCAGCATGCGAAAGAAATTATTGAAACATACTTCAATACTTTTAAGCGGGTAAAAAACTTTATGGATGATTCGGTTCTTAAAGCAAAAGAAAAAGGATTCGCCGAAACGTTGGTTGGAAGAAGAAGATTCCTTCCGAATATAAACAGTAATAATAGAACTGTCCGTCAGTTTGAAGAAAGAGTTGCCATCAATATGCCAATACAGGGAACTGCCGCGGACATGATAAAAATTGCGATGATAAATATTTACAACTACCTCACGAAAAATAAATTCCGTTCAAAGATGGTGCTTCAAGTTCATGACGAATTGGTTTTTGACGCACACAAAAATGAGATCGATGAAATTCGACCTGTAATAAAAGAACTGATGGAAACGGCACTGCCTCTAAATGTACCGGTTTTGGTAGAATCAGGTGTGGGAGAAAACTGGCTTGATGCGCACTGATTTAGACAAAAATAATATAAAAAAAATACTCTGTATAAAACCGAGGGGCATTGGCGATATAGTATTATCAACAATTATTCTCGACAGTTTACTTTCTTATTTCAAAGATGTTAAAATAGATTACCTTGTCGAGAGTTTTGCTAAACAGGCGCTTGAGTTCAATCCAATTGTCAACAAAGTATTGACGATGGATAAAACAGAGTTCCCGTTAAAAGTTGCGATGCGAGTGCGCCGGGAGAAATACGATATGGTTATCGATTTGTGGAGTAACCCGCGAAGCGCACAAATAACTTTTTTTTCAGGTTTGAAGTATCGTGTTGGGTTTTCATACAGAGGGAGAAAATATGCTTACAACATTAAAGGTACGAAAAGCAAAGGCACGACTCATGCAGCGGAACATAATCTCGAATTAATAAAGGCGCTTGATATTCCCATAGTCTCAAAAAAAATTCATTACTATGTTTCTGAAAAAGATAAACAATTCGGTTTGGATTTTTTTCAACGGAATAATTTAAGTGATGAATTTGTGATAGGCATAATTCCCGCAGGGGGTTGGGAATCAAAAAGATGCGACGCCGTAAAATGGGTGGAAATCTGCGAGGCTATTTCGAAAACTTATGAAGTTAAATTTTTAATTCTTTGGGGTCCCGGCGATGAACAAGATGCAGATTATACAAAACTTCATTTAAAGGGAAAAGCTCTACTTGCGCCAAAAACAGAACTCGCCGCAATGACTGGGTTAATGTCTCATTGCAAATTAATAATTGCAAACGATTCAGGACCGATGCACCTTTCCGCTGCAATGGGAATTCCAACGCTTGGTATTTTCGGTCCAACAAATCCCATGGGGCATGGACCTTACTCCCAAAACTCCGGCTATGTTATTAAAGAAGATTTGTTTTGTATTGTCTGTAATAAGTTGGTCTGTCCCTACAAACATGAGTGTATGTTGGAACTTCCGGTAGAAAAAGTCTTAGAAAAGATTAAATATATATTACAAATAGAAAAAACGTAAAACGGTAAAAGCTTTGCAAAAATTCTTACAATTTTATTTCTTTTAAAAATTCGTCTAACCTATCCGCATAGTGGTTAATCAAAAATTCATCATAAACATCTTCATGCGCTTTTTCAGAAATTGATTTTTTCATCAATGAATTTTTGGCAAGCATTTCAATTTTATCCCTCAATTCTAATGGTTTGCTTATTTGAAAAATCAATCCATTCTTGCCATCAACTATAAATTCATTGTTTCCCGGAATATCGGATGCTATTATCGGCAAACCTGCTGCTGCGGCTTCTAAAAGCGCAAGTGAAAAACCTTCCGACCTGCTGGGCAAAAGAAAAATATCCATTGCTTTATAAAATTCCCAAATGTTATCAACATAACCCGGCATAACTAATCTTGAAGCATCAATGCAGAATTCTTTTGCATAATTAACAACTTCATCTTGCTGTTGATCGGGAATCCCGACAAGCAGCAAAATATATTTTTTATCAAGTTGAGAAAAGGCTCTGAATAAAATATCGAATCCTTTCCTTTCTTTGTGAAACCAGGCAGAAATTCCCAGAACAATTTTACCGCTTAAATTAAATTTTTCTTTTACATCAGCGCCAGAAATTTCATTCAGGTTTTTGGGCACTTCAATTCCGTTATAGATAGTTTTAACTTTCCTTTTAATTATACCCGATGCTGTTAAACTCTTTGCAACTCCTCCGCTACAGGCAATTAAGTAATCAAAAAATAGATTATATAAAACAGCCCCTATTACCGGAGCGCTTTTAGTCATGTTTTGTCTATAAGCAATGTTTATAAATTGTTTTTTATATTTTCTTTTTAGCTGCATACCGACTTTTCTATCTAATGAATGATAAGATATAACATAGTCCGGTTTTTCTTTTTCAAATAAGTGAGTTATATCTTCAAACAATAAATTAAATTTTTGAGAAGAGTTTAACGCGACCACTGATAAACTACCGCCGACTTCACTTCCCCTCTCTCTTTCTTTTCCTCTTTTTTCGGTCAACGAATTTTTCGATGCAAATAAAGTTACCTGGTAGCCATTTTGCATTAGCAATTCAGAACTTAAAATTGCCATTTTAGCGCTTCCTGCATACCCATCGCCAAAACTAAATTGAAATATCTTGATAGCCATTAATCTTGAAACCTACTTTCGATTTTTTTCTTTTATTATATTAGCGTTCAAAATTATAAAAACGATTTTAATATACCAATTACAGATAATAATGAAATAGGTGAAGATGAAGAAGCAAATTCCTTCTTGTAAAAATTTCTCCGGTTACAAACCATGTTTTAGCGACCACAACTGCTGGGAGAACGGATGTAAAGAGAATATCCCGATCGGCACTAAAATATTAATAATAAACCTGGATGCGATGGGTGATGTTTTGATGACAACTGCCCAACTTCCTGCTTTGAAGAGAAAATTTCCAGAATCTACTATTTATTGGGTTACTTTAAAAATTGCTTCAAAACTGCTTGAGAATAATCCATACATTTACAAAATTTTTAATTTCGATGCTGGATCAATTTTAGTACTTCAGCAGATGAAGTTTGATTATGTAATGAATGTTGATAAATCTAACCGCTCATGTGCACTTCTGAAAGCGGTTAACGCTTCACATAAACTTGGTTTCGGGCTTGATGAAGATGGAAAAATTATTCCGGTTAATGAAGGAGCCTTCTACAATTATAATTTGGGAATGGATGATCATCTAAAATTCAAAATTAATAAAACCACCGGACAGGAATATCTTGCTGAAACGTTTGAGCTTGATTATCAACGGGATGATTATATTTTTCATTTTAGCGATGAAGAAATAAACTTCATAAAAAAATATAAAACTGAAGTTGGAATTAAGGACGATGATTTTGTTATAGGATTTAATACCGGATGCTCAAATCTCTATCCGAACAAAAAGATGACAATCGAACAGCATGTGTATCTTATAGCAAAATTCCTTAAAAAAAAGAAATATAAAATCATATTGCTTGGCGGTCCCGAAGACACCGAACGCAACAATAAAATTTATTCTCACTTTGAGAGGAAAATAATTAACACCCCTACGAAAGATGGAATAAGGCGCGGCGCCTGTTATGAAAACATTGCTAATGTAATTATCACAGGCGACTCTTTTGGTATGCACCTTGCAATCGCTTTGAAAAAATATATAATAGCATGGTTCGGACTGAGCTGCTGGACTGAAATAGATTTATACGACAGAGGAATTAAATTATATCCTGAAAACCTGGAGTGCTCGCCATGCTGGAAGAAAGTTTGTCCTTTTGATTTGGAATGTATTAAAATGATTGACCTCGATAAGATGTTAGATGCAGTTGATGAATATTATATTAAAGTGAATTCAAAGAACAATGTCACTCCTTAAAATTAATCCGTTTGAAATAGCGGCGAGAAAAAATCGTCCGCTTATTCTTGATGGCGCAATCGGAAGCGAGCTTCAAAAATTGGGAGTTGATACTTCGACGCCGCTCTGGTCGTCTATCGCAAATTTAACTTCGCCAAATTTAGTTGCAAAACTTCATCAAGATTATATAAGCGCCGGAGCAGATATTATAACTACTAATACGTTCAGGACTAATCCTTCCGTAGTTAAATATTCCAAATTTTCTTCCTGTTCAAAATTAGTAATAGCCGCCGTCAAACTTGCTTTGGATGCATCAAGAGG
>MNYQ01000002.1 GCA_001873185.1 Ignavibacteria bacterium CG2_30_36_16
ATCAACTGATTCGTTCCGACTTCCACTGTAACGGGTCTTTCGGTATTGTTCCGAACGGTAATACATTGAACGCCAAGATACGTGCTTTCTTCCTGTATTCCGCCGCTGTCCGTTATTACAAGTTCGGCATTCTTCGTTAAAGCAAGAAAATCGATGTAACCGATTGGGTCGGTTAAAATAATATTTGAATTGGATTCAAAGTTGAGGTTTAGTTTTGTTAAGTTCGCCCTCGTCCGGGGGTGAACCGGAAAAACTATTTTCCTTAACTTAGAAAGTTCTCCAACAATAGAAATTAATTTTTTTAAGAACTCTTCGGAATCTACATTAGCCGGACGGTGAAACGTTAAAAGAATGTATGGATGTATGGATGTATGATTGGTTGAATCTACCTTTTCAGTATCTGACTTAATCAACTCTTTGGTTTTGGCATTAATTAAACCGAGTTTTTTAAAGATGGTTGATTTTTCAGTTATCGGCAAATAGTTCACTAAACTGTCAATCATTACATTGCCGGTAAAGAATATTTTCTGTTCAGGGACACCTTCGTGTTTTAGGTTTTCAACTCCGCTTTTTTCAGTAACAAAAAGATAATCGGATATTGCATCGGTCAGCAGTCTGTTTATTTCTTCAGGCATTGTGCGGTCATTGCTGCGCAAACCTGCTTCCACATGTGCCGTTTTAATTCCGAGTTTTACCGCAACAAGGCTGCACGCTATGGTGGAATTAACATCTCCAACAACAATAACAAGATCGGGTTTTTCCTGTAACAGAATTTTTTCAAATTCAATCATTATTTTTGCAGTCTGCTCTGCGTGTGAGCCCGAGCCGATACCGAGATAAAAATCAGGCTTAGGTAATTCTAATTCATCAAAAAATACCTGTGACATCTTTTCATCGTAATGCTGCCCGGTGTGACAAATCAGATGTTCAATTTTTATTTGTGTCCGTTGGTTAACGGAGTTAATTGCTAATTGATTGAATGCTTTGTGAAGCGGCGCTACTTTCATAAAATTGGGACGGGCGCCTACTACGGATATAATTTTTTTCATATTGATTTGTTTTGTCGGGGAACTTTGCCGTTAATCCTATTAACTGCCAGGCTCCCTTGAAAGAACGCATAAGACAGAAAGGCTCATACTAACTTTTTTATTTCGTCTACAAAATCTTCTATATTTTTCAAATGATTTAAATACTCATAAAGTTTCTTAAGGTCAATTATTCCGTACTCGTGAACAATCAAATTTCTGAGCCCGATCATTTTAATAATTTGCTCTCCTAAATCATTCGTTAAATATTTGTTTGAGATTAGCAAGATAACCGACTCAGAATAATTTTTTGGCATGCCAAGATTCTTCTCCGCTACAATACTGCTTGAAATATCAATTATTAGTTGTATTGTTTCAAAAAAGCCGTATCTAAGCCCCCATTCGTCAATCTTATCCGACAAAAAATCTTCGTAGCAATAAGTTTCTTTTATTTTTTTTAATGTAACTAAATTTGTTTCTAATCTTTTAAGTTTATCTATTATCACAACTACCTGGCAAAATTATTCGTTGTCAATCTTTCAAGAAATCTTTTATTAAATTTCTCGTGCATGGGTTGAAAGTCGAAATAACCAACAAGTGTCTCTTTTTTGTAATTGTTTGCTAAAGTAATGTCTTTACAAAAAAGTAGAATTCCTTCGCTTAAAATATTATAAGCTAAAACCGGGTTTTGGATCGGTAGTTCATTTAGTTTTATAATATCAATTTTAATGTCAACGGTTAATTCTAATTGTGTAACCAATCCGCCGATTTCAAGAATATCAGGATCGGTTTTAAAATATAAAGCTAAATCTAAATCGCTGCCAAAGCGTATGCAGTCTTTTACTCTTGAACCGAAAAGATATGCAAAAACAAGATCCTCACGGCTTTCCAATACTTTAGTTATTTTTAATTTTAACTTGCCTATCTCATTCATCGTTATCTTTAACTTTGTTTTACCTTATGCGGATTCAAAAAATTAATTTAGAATATCGTGAATTAAAAATTAACTCATTGCTTTAGTCTTTGCCCGCTGCGGGCTTTGCATTTTCTGTAGTTCTTCTATCAAGATCCACTGAGAAGCTAAGTTATGCTTTAAATATGTTCTCTTTTATTATTCCTTTTTTGCCGAAAGCGTTGCGTGTATCCACAATAAGTTTTGCGTTTTCCGAAATAAACTTGTAATCAAAATCAGAGTGATCTGTACTCAAAAGAATTACATCGTATTTTGATAGCGATTCTTTTGTTATTTCAACAGATGACAGATCAAACTTAAAATGCCTTGTTGGCGGCAGTTTTAGAACATAAGGATCGCTGTAATCAACTACCGCACCTTTTGATCTTAATATATCGATCAATTTTAACGTGGGTGATTCACGCATGTCGTCAATATCTTTTTTGTATGAAGCGCCAAGAATTAAAACTTTAGCTCCCTTTAATGATTTGCCAAAATTATTTAAATAATCTAAAGTACGTTCGACAACATAATAAGGCTGCAAAGTATTTATTTCACCGGCAAGCTCGATAAATTTTGTGCTTATGTCGTATTCGCGTGCTTTCCATGTTAAGTAAAACGGATCAATAGGAATACAATGCCCGCCTAATCCGGGACCGGGGTAAAAGGGCGTAAAGCCAAATGGTTTTGTTGATGCCGCTTTTATTACTTCCCAAACATCTATTTCCATTCTGTCAAACACCATCTTTAGTTCATTAACAAGAGCTATGTTTACGGAACGAAAAATATTTTCAAGTAGTTTTGTAGCTTCAGCTACTCTGGTTGAACTTACCGGAACTGTGTTTACTATAACCTGATTATATAAAGCTTGCGCAACTTCGAGGCAGGCAGGTGTAACTCCGCCAACAACTTTAGGAATAGTTGCAGTATTATAATTGGGATTGTTTGGATCTTCCCTCTCAGGACTAAACGCTAAATAAAAATCAACACCACAAACAAACTTTTTGTGTTGGTTGACTAATTGAGATTGCTGCGAATTTTCTAACATGGGAAGAAGTATTTCATCTGTTGTGCCGGGATACGTTGATGATTCCAGTACAACAAACTGCCCCTTTCTCAAATATTTGCTAACGACCTCGCCCGAATTAACGATGTAGGACATATCCGGTTCGCGGTGCTCGTTAAGGGGTGTTGGTACACAGATAATTATTGCATCAACTTCTGGCAATCTTGAAAAATCGGATGTGGCATCAAACATACCTTTGTCAACAGCAGATTTTATTCTTTCTGCTTTGATGTGCTTTATATATGATTCGCCCCGTTCAAGTATGGGAATTTTCTTTTCGTCTATATCGAAGCCAATGACTTTGAATCCCTTATGCGCAAATTCAAGTCCTAATGGAAGTCCGACATATCCAAGACCAATGATGCCGATGACAGCTTTTTTATTTTGTATTTTGTTTAATAGGTTCATAATGTGCTGATAATTTTGTCTGTTTGATGACGGATGAGTTTTGAATTCAAGAAAAAAGTTTTAGCATTTCATTTACTGAGCACAAAGGATTTAACTTCGTTTAATACTCGCCAAAATTGCAAAATAAAAAATCTGATGTAATACTGTATTCGACATTTTTTACTTTTTTCTTTTTACTTGATTAAGTTGGACACAGCTTCGCCACGTGAGTCACAGCCGCAGTAAAATATACTGCGTTTGTATAAAAAATAATCCGATCTGAAATAGAAAGTAAAATTAATTAAATATTTTTATAAAATCTGAAGATAATTGGGTCACTAACAAACTTTGTGAAAAAAGTGATGAGCAATAACTGCAACTGAATAAAATTTCCCTTTTGTGTTTTTTAGCTCAAGTGGCAAAAGGATTGAGCAATCAGACTAATTCGGTTATTGTTACCGAATTCTCACTCTATTATCTACCATTTTATATTTTAATTATGAAAGCGCCCTCATATTTAAACAATAGAATAATTGCCGTTCGTTAGTTAACGGATAAAAAGTTTAAAGCATAAATAAAAGTTAAAGTAATCTTGGCGGCAAATTTATATAATTAATCGTTTAAAAAGAATAAATCCCGGATATTTTTTTATAAAGAGAGGATTAAACGACAATGTTGTGACGCAAGTCTAACAAACGATATATTAATACCTTAACTCTCAATTCTTGTAAATCGTCTCAGTGAATTAACAGAATATTATTTCGGAAAAAATTAACTGCACAGAAGAATGAAAAGGCATGTAGGTCCGTTTAATAATCTTTCGATCCGTTGAGAAATAAAGATGCCGGCTCTTTGTTAATTTCTTGTCTGCGCAACACAACTTATTAATTTGGTCAATTTGAAATTGCACTTAATTAAAGCAGCGTACCGCTTAAAATGAGGTATGCAAAGCTGAAATAAATTACTACTCCCACTACATCTACCATTGTTGCAACAAGCGGTGCAGATGATGCAGCAGGGTCGGCGCCCAGTTTTTTTAAGATAAACGGAAGCATAGATCCGGAAATCGTTCCCCACATAACAACACCAAGCAAGGCAATACTAACGGTTGCACCCAAAAGATACCACGTATCGCCATATGCCTGAGAAGTCAATTCCCAAAAATAAATTCTTAAAAATCCTACCGAAGCAAGTATTAAACCCAATACAAACCCCGATAAAATTTCTCTTCGCATCACAAAAAACCAATCTTTAAGTGTAATTTCACCGAGCGAAAGCGCGCGTATTACAAGCGTGGCAGCTTGCGAGCCGGAATTACCGCCGCTCGAAATAATTAACGGTATGAACAACGTCAGCACTACGGCTTTTGCAATCGCATCTTCAAAATAAGCCATGGCAGAGGTTGTAAACATTTCACCAATAAATAATATTGCAAGCCAGCCTGCGCGTTTCTTTAACATTTCTCCAAAAGATATGGTTGCATAAGATTCTTCAAGAGCTTCTATACCGCCGAGTTTATGAATATCTTCAGTTGCCTCTTCTTCAGCAACATCTAATACGTCATCCACAGTAACAATACCAATCAGCACTCCGAAAGCATCAACAACCGGTAGTGCAACTCTGTCGTATCGCTTGAAAACATTTACGGCTGTTTCCTGATCATCGGTAACATGAAGCGCTACAAAGTTTAAGTCCATTAAATCGTTCACTTTATAATCTACCGGAGCAAGAAGTACATCTCTTATTTTGATGTCGTCAATTAATTTCCCTTTTTCATCCGTAACATAAATTATGTTTAAGGTTTCCGATCCACTGCCGGTTTCTCTGATGTGCTGAAGTGTTTCGCTCATTGTCCATTCGGGTTTAACCGCGATGTAATCGGGCGTCATTAAACGACCGACACTATCATCAGGATAGTTAAGCAGCGTTGTGGCTATTTTTCTTTCTTCGGCAGAAAGCAGTGTGATAAGCTGCCGTGCGGCGGAACTCGGCAAATCTTCAAGTAATGCTGTTCGATCATCCGGCGCCATTTCATTTAGTATCGCTGCGGTTTCTTCTTTCCCCAATCCTTTAAGTAAATGCATTTGCATATCTAAGTCAAGATATTCAAAAGTGTCGGCGGCAAGCTCGTTTGGAAGAAGACGGAAAATTACAGCCTCCTCGTATTCGGGCAGATCTGCCATAATTTCGGCAATATCGGCAGGCGTCCATTCACTTAAAACTTCCTTTAGGGCGCTAAGATTCCTTTCGTCGAGCAATGCTCTAATTTCCGGTTGAAGCAGTTGGCTTAGCATTTTATCTCCTCAGCATTAAAAGTGAACGGGTTTATAGTTACATAATTTTGATTAATTATTTTTTATTGATTTGTAACGAAAGATAAATTTTAATAGAAGAAAAAACAATTTATATTAACTCTGTATTAATTTAAAAATTTGCTCGGGCGTGGAGTGCTTTGGTGCGGGGTTTTGTGGCTGTATGTTAAGAACTGCCGCTGAGTACCAGGTTAGTATTTGCAGTTAAAAAGTAATTTGTTTTGTTAAAAATATATTGGCGTTAATGAAAATAATTGTAGATGAAGCGATAAGTTTTGCTCAAGAGGTTTTTTCTCGGTTCGGTGATGTAGAACTTCACCATGGCAGAAGTATAACTAACAGTATTTGTAAGGACGCTGACATTTTAATAACGCGGTCAATAACCGATGTGAATGAATCTTTGTTGGAAAACGCTAAGGTAAAGTTTGTCGGCACGGCAACAATCGGAACCGATCACATTGATTTAAATTATTTAAACAAAAAAGGGATTACTTTTTCGAGCGCCGCAGGCTGTAATGAAGATGCTG
>MNYQ01000004.1 GCA_001873185.1 Ignavibacteria bacterium CG2_30_36_16
CTTCAAAGCAAATCAATCAGTTATTACATCTTAATCCATTCCGATGGTAAATACCCGCCGGAATTATAAACACTATTTTGAAAATGAAATCAATTAGACCCTGGGAATCAAAACTTAGAGCTTGGCAATTAGATGCAGCTCGAAAAGTGAAAGAAAAATACGATCGGGGCGAAAAAGATTTTTTATGTGTTGCCACACCCGGCGCGGGTAAAACAATCTTTGCACTTCGGGTAGCGCATTATCTTTTAAGCAGGCAGATGATAGAGCGTGTGGTGATAATTTGTCCAACCGAACATTTAAAAAAACAATGGGCTGAGAACGCTTATGCTGCGGGGATAGACATTGATCCCGAATTCGAAAATTCTAAAGGAAAAGAAACTAATGATTTCTTTGGTGCAGTATTGACTTATGCGCAGGTAGGAAGAGAACCAAAAGTACACAAACGAAATTGCGACAGAAAAAAAACATTTGTTGTCTTCGATGAAATCCATCACCTCGGAGAAGAATTATCCTGGGGAGAATCAATAAGAAAAGCATTTGAAAACTCTGCTTATCGGCTTGCAATTTCTGGAACGCCATTTCGAAGGGATAATAATCCGATTCCTTTTGTTAATTATGTTAATTCACAAAGCGTCGCCGATTTTGTTTACGGTTATACCGAAGCGCTGTTTGATAAAGTTTGCCGTCCGGTATTTTTTCCGGCTTATCAGGGTGAGATGGAGTGGAGAGTAAAAGATAAAATATACAAAGCTACTTTTTCCGATAACATCGATAGAAGCCATGCATCGGAACGGCTGCGCACGGCGCTTGATGCGGACGGTAAATGGCTTCGAACAGTTTTAACCGACGCAGAAAAAAAACTCTCCGAAATAAGAAATAGGCGTCCCGAAGCCGGCGGACTGCTCATAGCCATTGACCAAAAACATGCGCGCTTATGCAGTAAACTGCTTCACGAAATAACAGGAAGAAAACCTGCCGTAGTTGTAAGCGATGATCCTAAAGCATCAAAAAAAATAAAAGAGTTTAGTAACAGTTCAGAACGCTGGTTGATTGCTGTTAAGATGGTTTCTGAAGGGGTGGATATTCCGAGATTGTGCGTTGGTGTTTATGCAACGAATATCAAAAGCGAGTTGTTTTTTAGACAAGCAGTGGGACGCTTTGTACGTCAACAGAAGAACTATCTTGATCAGGATGCTTACATATATATTCCAAAAGATATTGTCCTCGTGGATTTCGCCAAAGAAATTGAAGTTGAACGTGATCATTACATCAATAAAAAAGATTATTTGCAAAACATGATTAGCACTGATTCATTGCTGAAACCAACAAAGAATGAAGAGCATGAATCAACATTTGAAGCAATTAATTCAGTAGCGACCGGCAAAGTACAGTTAGAGCTTGATTTTGGAAAAGAATTTTCGTTGCCTGATAATCTCAATAAAAAATTCAATAGAAAAGAAAAAGTCATTCAGAAAAAACCGGAAGAAATTCCCGTTTATTTACAAATAGAAAAACTTAAGGGAGATATAAAAGTTATCGCAAGAGATGTCGCTATCAAAACAAAGGAAGAAAGCGGATGGATTGACTGGAATCTTCCCCATAAAAAATGGATAAAACTTGGCGGCAAACCGATTGAGCAGGAAACGATAAAAGAACTATTAAAAAGAAAAACATGGCTGCTCGAGCAGTTGTAAATTAATTACTGAATCCACTCTAAAAAGCTGATACTGATTATTTGTAAGAAGTTAGTCAGAAAGTAATTTTCAATGTCCAAATCAGTGTAAATCAGCTGGATCAGCGTCACCTGCGTTCCATTTTTCAATGGAATGCATGATTGCTGTGAAAGAATATTTACTTTTTAATCTCACACTTCAATGAAATTTTCATCAATTCATGCTAAACTCCGAGTAAAACAATTTACTAATTGGATTGAAGACTTAATTTGTCTGAACATAGCGTTATGACAAAAATTATTCTCCGTTACTTAGTTTATTTCTTGTTAAATTTCAGAAGAAAAAATGGAAAATTATTGAAGACATTTAGATACTCTATATTTTACAGGTTAGTTTACAAATACGCCAATATTCCGCTAACAATTTTTTTAGCCCTTTACCTTATCTATTGGGGCGCTGCAATAGATAAGCACATAATTTATTTATTGCCGTTTTTGTTTACACTTTTAATAGTTTATTTTTTAAATAAACATTATTTACTGCTCTATAAAATAATGCCGTTCAAAATAGAAGCGGATGATGAAAAGTTAATATGCAGTAAATTTTTTATGTCAAAAAAAGTTAGAACTATTTACTTTAACAATATTGAAAAATTAGAGGGGGGCTTGTTTGAAGGAAAACCCCGCGGCATAATGCGTTTGTGCGATGGTCAAAGTAAAGTATGGATAGGAATCTATCAAAATATAATAAACGGACGGGAACTTGGCACACTGATATTAAGCAAAGTACAAGCAGAAGTTTATAATTCCGTCCTTGAAAAAATTAATAAACAAACTAAAAGTAAAAGAGTTTGAAATTTGTCAGGTTTCTACGTTCTGAAGAGTACAACTGTCAAGTACAATACATTACTCTCGCACTCTTTTTATCATTCAATTTAATTAGCGAAAAAGGATTCCTAAGCAAATAATGAAAATAGCAGTATTAGCTTCGGGCGGAGTAGACAGTTCCGTTGCATTAAGATTACTAAAAGAAGAAGGGCACGATATAACAGCCTTTTACCTTAAGATATGGCTTCAGGATGAATTTTCATTTCTCGGCGACTGCCCCTGGGAGGAAGATTTATCATATATCCGAGCCGTTTGCAAACAGGCTGAAATCCCTTTCGAAGTTTTAAATTTGCAAACCGAATATTGGGATTCTGTTGTTAAATATACTATCGAGGAGATTAGAGAAGGGCGCACACCAAATCCCGATATATTTTGTAATAGTTTGATTAAGTTCGGACAGTTTTATGATAAGATAGACAAATCGTTTGAAAAAGTAGCAACCGGACACTATGCTCTTGTAGAAAAGAGAGTAAATAAATTTATACTGAAGCAGGCGCCGGATCCGGTTAAAGATCAAACATACTTTTTAGCATATTTAACTCAGACGCAATTAAGCCGCGCTCTCTTTCCGCTCGGTCATTTAGATAAAAAACAAGTGCGCACACTTGCCCAAAAATTTGATCTTCCAAATAAAGAAAGAAAAGACAGCCAGGGCATTTGTTTTCTTGGACAAATTAAATTTAACGAATTTGTAAAACATCATCTCGGTGAAATTAAAGGGGAGATAGTTGAGTACGAAACAAATAAAAAATTAGGCGAGCACAACGGATATTATTTTTACACAATAGGTCAGCGATCAGGTCTTGGACTGTCAGGCGGTCCCTGGTATGTTGTTAAAAAAGATATAGCAAAAAATATCATTTACATTTCAAGGGAAAATCTTTCGCACAGAAGCCGCAGCGAATTTTATGCCGGTAAGTTCAACTGGATAAAAAATGAATTACCTGCTGAAGGGAATTACAATGTAAAAATTCGTCACGGAGCAAGATTTTACAATTGTAATATTTCATTTGTTGAAAACGAGAATGCGCTTATTAAAATTGATGTTCCTGACCAGGGGATAGCCCCGGGGCAGTTTGCGGTTATTTATGACAACGATGAATGTCTCGGAGGCGGTGTTATACTTTCTGATTAAGCGATATATTTTAAGTGTAAAAATAGCGGTTAGAATTTGTATCTGCTGCGGATTTGTAATTAAAAATGTTGTGTTTTGAAAACCAACAATTAGTGATAGGATTTAAATCTAACTGTGAATGTCGTTCCTTCATCCTTCTTACTTTTAACTTCTATTTGGGCATCATTCATTTCACAATACCTCTTCACAAGGGCTAATCCAAGTCCGTTGCCTTCATACTTTCTCGAATAACCCTGTTCTTCCTGAGTAAAAGCTTTGAAAAGAAGCGGCATATATTCAGTTGAAATCCCGATGCCGGTATCTGTTATATCTACACATAAAAAAGAATCATCAACATTGTACATAACCACATCAACTTTACCATGTTCGGTATAATTTATGGCATTATAAATTAAATTTGAGAATAGGTGAGAGACAGAATATTGATCAGCTTCAATTTTGTAATTTATAGTTTTATCAATAAAATTTAAGGCAAGCGCTTTTTGATTTGCCTGCGGAGTAAATTCTTCAACTAAATCTAAAAGCACATCATTTTTAATGTCCAACAATTCTTTTTTAATTTCAAAATTGCCGGTTTGAATTTGCGCCATATTTAAAATCGAATCAATGGTTCTGATTATTCTTCTATTTGCTTTTTCAATTGTGCCGAAACAACTTTTTAGAAAAGGCTCAATCTTGTCTGCAAGCTCATCCCTTATTAAAGAAGTATAACTTGAAATTATATTTATCGGGGTTCTTATTTCGTGCGACATTTGAGCGAGGAATTCTGTCTTTAATCTATCAGACCTTTCCGCATTCTCTTTAGACTGAAGCAGAGCATTTTCATATTTTTTTCGTTCTGAAATATCCCTGTGTATTGATAATATAGCCATGTCATTTTTATAATGAATCATCGTGGCGTTAATATCAACATTAATTGCAAGCCCATCTTTTTTAGTATGAATTACTGTCCGATTTTGCACGTTTTTATTATCTTCAAACGACTTCCAAAAATTCATTGACGTTTCTTTTTCGGCAGACAAATCGCAAAGGAACATTCCTTTTAACTCCTCCAAAGAATAACCGTATAGATTTGCAGCAGAGTTATTAACTTCGTAAATCGAAAGTGTATTCGGATTCGTTATAAGTATTGCATCGTGCGCATATTCAAATAAGCCGCGGTAATCTTTTTCTGATTGTGCAAGTTTTTCTTCGAACTCCATACGCTCTTTTATTCTTTGTTGTAATTCTTTGTTTCTTCTCTGCATTGATTCAAATCTAAATCTGTAAAAGCCATACATTAAACTTAAAATTATCAATGCTGAAAATGTATAGAACCAATTCGTCTGCCAGTAAGGTTCTTCAATAGCAAAGTTAATAGAGGCAGGAATATTGTTCCAAATGTTAAAATTATTACTTGATGTGACAAGGAAAGTATATTTTCCCGGCGGAAGGTTGGAATAAGTAGCGCTGTTCTTACTTGTTACCGGCGACCATTTTTTATCGAAACCTTCAAGTTTATATTTATATTTTACAGATGCAGGGCTAAAATAGTTGATGCCTATAAAATCAAATGTAACGTGGTTTTCATCATAAGGCAGTTTAATGCCGGGAGGAATAAATTCGTACGGATTCGCTTTTACCGAACTGAAAAGAGTCAAATTAACATTTTCTAAAAACAATCTTAAATTGGTTATGTAAGTTTTATTTCCTCTTTTATTTATCTTTATATCCAAAGGATCGAATTTTACTAAACCTTCAGTTGTTCCGATCCATAAATTTCCATCGCCGTCTAAAAAACTTGCACCCTGATTGCATTCGGTCCCGGGAAAACCATTGTCTGAATTATAAGCTAAAATTTCAACCGTATCATTATCAACAAATTTTTTCCAGTTCAATCGGTTCATTCCTGAATTGGTACCTATCCAAAGGAATTTATCATTGTCAAACAACATTATTAGAGAAGTGTTGTTATTCAGTCCGTCCTTCGTAGTGAAGTGTTTGAAAGTTTTTTTCTTAATATCATAAAACGCTACCCCGCCGCCGTATAAACCAAACCACAAATTATTATTATCATCTTCTAAAATTTTCATAATTGCATAGCCGCCCAGTTGTTTTGATTCCTCAGCATCGACGAATTTATCGTCTTGCAGCTTGTAAAGCATTTTATCTGTTGCTGCCCAAATTGTTTGCTGATTATCTTCCAGTATGGAATGGACGGGAATGTAAGAAATTATCGGAAGAGGATATGCTTTAAAAGTTTTCCCGTCATATTTATAAATTCCGTTATAAAAAGTGCCGATCCAGAGATTGCCTTTTTTATCTTCATAAATATTTAAAATTGAAAAATCCGGCAAGTATTTTGCATAGCTTCCGAAAGTTGTTTTTACAATTAAACCTTGGTCAGTTCCAATCCACAAATTTCCCCTGGAATCTTTAAAGAGCGCCCAAACAGTTTTTAAAGAAAAAGTTTTATTGGCTGGATGCGGAGAAAATTTTCCGTCGGCTAAATTGATAATTCCGCTATCTTCTGTTCCAATTAAAATTGATTCATCTGTTTCAATAATTGCCCAAACATCCGCCTTCAGCTTTGTTTTATCGTAACGG
>MNYQ01000069.1 GCA_001873185.1 Ignavibacteria bacterium CG2_30_36_16
TCTATTGAGTTAATTAAAGCAGCAGATGGTTCTGTGATCGGTGAATTCGATCCGATAACCTATTCAATCAATAATTTGTACGAAAAGAAGACAAAGGATTATCAGATAAACTGTGCAGGTATAACCTCCGGCGAATATTATTTAAGATTAAAAGTAGAATCAAACATGGGAGTTTCTTATGCTCTCGGCAACGAGTATAATGATTTTGAAAACCTCGAAAAGAAACATTATAATAGTGTAGAACTATTTAGTGCAGGGATAATTACTACTTATGATCTATTCCAAAACTATCCCAACCCATTCAATCCATCAACAACAATCCGCTACCAAATACCGGAAGATGGTTTGGTAACATTAAAAATTTATGACATTCTCGGACGCGAAGTAAAAGCACTTATTAATGAGTATAAAACAAAAGGACGTTACGAAGTTACATTCGATGCCGGCAGCCTTGCAAGCAGTTTGTATATTTACGAAATAAAAAGCGGCAGTTATAAAGCTTCTAAGAAGATGACGCTGATAAAATAAAAATTAGTAGCAGTTTACTTGCAGGCGTTTGGGTTTTCAAGCGCCTGCAGGTGTTCTGAAATACTCTTTCGTGAATCAACCATTGCAATACAGCATCCACCTATGCTGCAAACTTCATCCATGCCATTAATCTATCCACTAAAAAATTAAAAAAAACATTTGCTTCTTTCCGTTTTTTTTTTTATAAATTTGCAGCAACAATTTATGGGAGCGGAATGTTTTTAATTGATTTAATAAATAATTTTCATTTTTGGGGGAACGGTGGCAAAAAGTTTTAATTTAATAGCTGCTGTTCCGGGTTACATTTCTACTTTACAATTTTCAATTCTTTCTTTAAAGAAAAGGGTTCCTATCGTTATGTCTATAAATAAAATAATGCTATTCAGTTTAATATCTATTCTATCTCTTTTATCCGTTACCTGTAAAAATGAAGTTACTGCCGTTGAAGATAATGTAAAACCCGGGCGGAGGAATTACGAGTGGGAAATTACTACTATAAATGAAGATGCACCAAATAATCTATATACTCAATTGGGAGGAGTTACTCCTGATGAAATTTGGATTATGGGAAGCGCAGGAGATTTTGACAAAACTATTCTAAAGTATAACGGGATAAAAGTCTCCCGGTATGGTCAGCTTTCAATAGACCCGAGAGCTGTTTTTGGTCTATCCCAAAATGAAATATGGTTTTCTGGAAGTCAATTTGACATTTGGAAATATAATGGAAGCTCAATATCGAAATTCAGCACAGATAGTCTGGATGGCTACTATAATTCGTTCGTTGTTGACATTTGGGGAAGTGATAAAAATAATTTATATGCAGTTGGAAGCGGAACAATAACAAGCACCGGTCAAATTACTGCATTAATAATGAATTATAATGGTATTTCATGGAACTATCCCATACCACCAGTGCCTGATTTACATTTAGTAAGAATAAGAAAAGGAACGACTGACAACAATTATTATCTATTAGGTGTTATAGTTAAATCTGGAGAACCTGATGTTTACGGGTTCTATAAATTTGACGGAGCAAGCATTCTTCCATTCAATTTAAATGATGAATCTGAAACTATAGATAAAAGCATTACGGTACTGGACAATTTTCTATATTTCTATGATAACAAAGAGATTTACAAAATGATGAATAATGGGGTGCAGCATTTTATCTCTTTGGAAAATACAAATGTAAATGGAACACAAATTTGGGGGCGTAATGAAAAAGATTTTTTCATTCAGACTATAGATGGCATTGGACATTATAACGGAAACAATTTAGAAACCCTTTCTAAGATAGAGGGTAATTTCGGAATTTTCGATGGATTGATTTTAGATTCGGATGTTTATTTTGTTGGATTTTATAGGGAGTCATTTAAGTTTTTTTTGATTCATGGCAAAGTTAAATGATATTTTTTACAATTACTTATTTAAGGAAATATGATGAAATATTTTTTGATAATTCTTTTTTTTGCCTTTAGTAATTCATTTTCTCAAAGTTCAGTACATGATATCAGTATGATTAATTTTGGTGCCGAAGACACAAACACAACAAATTTGCGTGGCTATTAATTAAAAACAAAATTTGATGAGAAAAAAAATGAGAAAAAAAATATTTATTGCTTGGCTACTGATTTCTATGATAATGAGTACTGCTATTGTTGGACAAGATTTAGAATATAAAAGCATGATTGATAGCATAAACGGATCAAAGAATATAAGAAAAGTATATATTTATTCAAGTATAGGAATACTTGAATTTCTTGCTATAGGCGTTGGTTATCAACTTTCACCTAAGTTCTCAATTTCCGTTAAATCATCTGGTCCTTTTATAGGGGGGGGGTATATCTTTCCTAATGGTGCAGAGGGAATAGGAACAAAAATTAGCTATTATGTACCATTTTCTATTTTTAACTGCATTAATTTTGAAAGCATACTTTTATTACATCAAACCCTTGATGATCAAACTCCCGCATTTATAAAAGGATATTTCCTAGATATTAATATAGGCAAAGAAATTATTGATAAAAACGGGTTAAGGGTATTTTGGGGTGTTGGTATTTGCGGTAATGATACAGCCGATGTACCCGGGAGATTTTTTTATTCGATAAAAATCGGATTGAACTATAATTTTTTATAAGGAAAAAACATGAAACGAAAAATATTGTTGTTATTAACTTTTGTACTTTTATCAAGTGCTGCTAACCTTGCTCACAATCAGTATGTACATCAGTATATTACAAGTCAAGCTTACTTTTTGTTAAAAAAAAGTTTAAACGTCGATATTACAGAAATGCTTGCACATTTAGAAAATGGACCTGTCGGTCCCCCATGGTCCAATGGCACATTACTGGCAGGTGCATGGCGGGAGGATGAAGAAGATATTGTTTATGGATATTCTAAAATCAATCCCCCTACTCTTACTGGAATAACTGGGTCTGTTTATGATTTCACTACAGCATTTGGAGGACTTAATCCTGATGGTTTTGTTAGTTCAACCCATTTCTGGTATGCAGATGATGGCGATGCTTTAAAAACAACTATGACAGCCGGAATTAGATTACCTCATACTTGGTGGGATAATGTAGTAACATTTACTATCCCTAATGCCTATCAAAAAATGATGAACTTTGTAAATGGGAATTTTGATCTTCGAATTCAGTTGATAATTCGTGATTTTCCTAATGGTAATGGAGTCCCTTGTGCTGAACAGTGGGCATGGGTTAATTTTAAATATTTTTATCTCCCTAATTACTTTAACAGCAGAATTTTATATGTATCAAAAATTGAATGGCATGATGGATCGGTTACTAATTACCCTAATCTCCCTACATTTAAGGAATCCCATTATTCATTACTAAATGGTGTTCCGTACAATCAATTTAAAGAAAATATATGCTGGGAAATATTAGGTAGAATGTGTCATTTATTACAAGATATGAGTGTTCCTGCTCATGCAAATGTTGATCCTCATGGAGGTAATCCAGATTTAAGGATTGACAATTTCGAGAATAATTTTGGGGATATTGGGTGGACAGCTAACATGGTTTACAACATAGAACCAAATGTTTTGAACCCATATATAAGTTCAGATCCAATTCATTTTTTAATGTATACATCTCAACAACAGGCAAATCATTTTGCGTCAAACGGTCCACACATGTACCCTAACAACGATATATTTGGCGGAAACTCACTTTCAGAAGAAATCACTTATTTAAACTCACTTGGCATTAATAATTACGGTGAACCAACTGTAATGACAGAAATTACACCTCCTGCTATAGTTGAAAATATGAAAAATAAACTTTTCCCTGAAATAATTAGGGCAACGGCTTCCCTATTATACTGGTTTGCCTGTGAAACAGGTTTGATTAATAAAATTACATTTAAAAATAATTTTAACGCAGGGACAATACAATTTGATCAAGAGATTCTGCAATCAGGAAGCTCAAAAGATCTTTTTAGTGGAGATAACCATGTTTTAACTGCGATTCCTCAACCATATAATAATCTGGATTATATATGGAATACTTACGCTCCAAATGCGAGAAGTGTATGGTCAAAACTTGATAGAGATGGGATCCCGGTTACAATTAATAACAATCTAAATATTACTTATAATTTAAATGTTACATCTCAAGATAAGGACGCAACATATACTGCAGGTTTGAGAAAGAATTTTAAAATCTCTCGAAACGATCAAACCGAGTTTGACGGGACAATTGCAATGGCAGATGTTACTCGAATTGTAGAACAGAACAGCGGCACGGTTCCCGCTCCATCAACCAAAACCGTTGGTTCACGTACTTATAGTTTTGCCGGCTGGGCAAACGGCGGTGACGGTACTTTTATTCCAACCAATAATATGGCTTACCCGAATAATGCACTTTACAAAATGCCAACAAAATCCAATACCTCCACTGCTTTTGCAAACAACAGCCAACGCAAATTTGTAAGAACGCCGAATGGAACTCTTCATATGGTTTACGAAAGTATGGGTCATGTTTGGTACGAGATTAGCACGGATAACGGGCAAAATTGGATTTTAATGAACAACGGGTTACCAATGGATAACGACAGAGGTAAATGCCCCTCAATTGATTTTGGAATGGTGGGCGAGAATATTTTTGTTGTAATTCTTTACCAGGAATTTGAAGCTCCCTTTGATAAATTAAAAGCGGCTGTGTACAAATCCCCATTTGGCTTCCAGCCTTTCCAGCTTTTTGAAACCGAAACGATCTTAACATTTTTAAATCCTTCTGGTCATAGCCTTAATCCCGTAATTTCAATAGACTACTCCGGATATACAACGATTGTATGGCAAATAACAACTGAAGGTCTTTATTTTCGATCTGCCGGTTTGCTTATAGATGGATTACATTTAATTGGAAGTAATACCCGATTAGCAGGCACTACAGGCAATTCTAAAAATCCTTCAATAGCAACTTCAAAATTTGCTAACGGCAGCCAGGTTAAGCATTTAGTTTGGGAAGAGAATGATGCGATAAAATATTCCGCTTTTTATTCTGCACCTCCCGGAACAATAAAAACCCTATCCACATACAGCGGCTACACAAAAAATTATATGCCAACACTTGCTATACTAAATGACGACCTTGCAAGAATAGCATGGATTGGTGAAAGAACGGAAGCAGAAGAAGAAAGAATAGAAAAATCAACCGCCGCCGGAACAGTCTCAAAGAGAACAATCTTTAGAGGTATAAATAACGATAATTATTTCTGGAATTTCGGCTCATCGGTTACCTCGGCTTCTGTTCAAAGCACCGGCGACAACAACTATTACATAGTATGGAGCGGAAGCGGCGGAACTTCAATGGTTTCAAATTACACCGCGTTTAACCCGGTAAAATCATTAAGCACAAGCGGCAATCAAGTTCACGTTGCAAGCGGCAGCACAACAAGCAATACTTGCAATGATGTTTAATAACACAAGTCTTCCGTATAATTTTGCGATGTCGGACAGTCTTGCAAGTTATTATTCCTCACCAAAAGAAAACGCCGGAGGGTTTGTTTTCTGCGGACGCGAGGGCGTTTTAACAAAAGATACCGCTCATTTTTATTATACAATAGGCGATGTTTCTGTTGATAATGCTTCAATTAAATTCAAGGAAATAAGTGAACAAACTTTATTTAACTCTAACGAAGATATCCTTGCATATCTTGAAACCGAACCTTTCGAACTAAATAATAATTCCTCTTTCCTTTACAGCGTTCAATACGGGCTAACTGAAAACGCCGCTGCTGTTCTCGGTAACGACGGCAATGTTAACTTCAAAGTTAAATTGATTGATGCTGAAACCAACCAGCTAATATCGGTGTTTGATGACGTTACATATAATTATGAAAATAAGCTTCCGTATAACAGTATTCAATACGCAGTAAATACATCGGGCATTGGTAACAACAGAACAGTAAAACTTGTATTGGCTATTATAGATAATATTGGCTGCACATATTCTGTTGCAAATCTTATAGATGCATCCACAATAATTCCCAAAGCCGTCAGACAGGAAGTTGGACTTGGTGAAAAATATAATGTAACCGAGTACGATCTATTCCAAAATTACCCCAACCCGTTTAATCCATCAACCACAATCCGCTACCAGATACCGCAGGATGGAATTGTAACATTAAAAATTTATGACATACTCGGGCGGGAAGTAAAAACACTTTTAAATGAAGTTAAGACCAAAGGACGTTACGAAGTTACGTTCGATGCTTCCCAACTTGCAAGCGGTTTATATATTTACGAAATAAACAGCGGCAGCTTTAAAGCATCTAAGAAGATGACGCTGATAAAATAAAAATTAGTAGTAGTTTACTTGCAGGCGTTTGGGTTTTCAAGCGCCTGCAGATGTTCTGAAATACTCTTTCGTGAG
>MNYQ01000026.1 GCA_001873185.1 Ignavibacteria bacterium CG2_30_36_16
TAATGCAATAGAATCAGCAAGCATATCAAGCAGGGAATGAGCCAACCTCGGATTATTGTATATAAGCTTTTTAACTTCGGTAAAATTTTTTGAACCTCTTCCTTCAACCATGTAAGTTAACAACGTCCAGGGTGAACCGCTAAATCCAATTAACGGCACACGGTTATTCAGTGCGCGTTTTGTCATTACAACAGCATCGAGCACATAGCTTAAATCGAGGAACGGATCAATTTCTTTCAGTTGATTTGCATCCTGTTCGCTTCTAATTGGCGAGATAAATAACGGTCCTCTCCCTTCGTGCATTATCAATTCCATTCCCATCGCTTCCGGAATAACAAGAATATCGCTAAAGATTATTGCTGCATCAACACCGATAATATCAACAGGCTGCAGCGAAACTTCCGAAGCGAGTTCGGGAGTTTTACACATCGTTAAAAAATCTGTCTTCGCGCGCACATCGCGGTATTCTGGTAAGTAGCGGCCTGCCTGGCGCATTATCCAAATTGGGGTTCGTTCAACGGGCTGCCGTTTGCATGCGCGTAAAAAAAGGTCGTTCTTCAATTCACTCAATATATTCTCCGAATAAAATTATTTTCTGTAAAATTCTACTATTGTTTTTGCAAGAGCTTCAATTGTGTACTCTGCAGGCATCACACTAACGGCTGCTCCTTTTGCTTCAATAGCAGCCTTTGTTGAGGGTCCGATTGCCGCAACTTTTATGTTTGCAAAATATTCGCCGGGGTGAGCGATGTTTAAAATTTGCAGGTAGTTTTCAAAAGTTGAGGGACTTGTAAATATTATCATATCCGGACTTGAACGATGCAGCTCTTCAATATGATTATTAATTTTTTCATGTGCGGGAAGAGTTACATTATAAACCGGCGCCGTTTTTATCACTGCTCCAAGAGCTTCAAGCCCCCTCGGCAATTCTTCTCTGCCAATTGCCGAACGTGGAATAAACACAACTTTTTCTTTGAGAGGATGGTTAACTAATTCAGCAACCACTCCGCCGCCGCTGAAATCTTTGGGAATAATGTTAACCGGCACGTTCTGATTTTTACAGGCTGCCGCTGTTTTGTTTCCGATTGCAACAACTTTAATATCTTTAAAATTAAAAACGATACCAAGCTCGGCGCACCGGCGGACAAACATTTTTACTGAATGTGCAGAAGTAAAAATTAAATAATCAATTTTATCATCAGCTAAAATTACTTCATCAAAAACACGCCAGCTTGCAGGCGGAACAATATCGAGCGTAGGGAAAGGAATAACATTTGCGCCAAGCCGTCTAAAAACTTCGGCGGAAGAATCGGACTGTTCGATAGTCCTTGTAATGACAATTGTCTTTCCTTTTAAGGGAAGAATTACTTTGTCTTGTTCGCAGGAAATTAATCCGTAAAGAACGAAATCATAAATTTTCTCCCGCTCAATTGCCTGCTGTGCTTCGGCAAACTTGCATTCGATGCCGCGCTGAACAGCTCCGAAAATGCAGCCGATAATAATGTCAACCGCAAAATTTTCTTCGATTTTTCTAAAGAGTAATTCTTCTTTTCCCCGCCGGATTATATCTCTAAGCATTTGCTTCAACTCTTTATCAAGCATAACAAGCCGGGCGCAAAGTTCGCTTTCGCCTTTTAAGTTTTCTCTCTGATACATCAAGAAGAAATTTTCATATTTCATCATAAACATATAAAGATGAATAATGAAAGACCGGAGAGAAGATATACTGCTCGATTCTGTTTTTATTTTTTCATTAAGCGAGTCAACAAGATTACGCATTCGCAGCGTCATTATAGAAAAATATAATTCTTCTTTTGATTTGAAATAATTGTAAAGCGTCCCCTTTGCCACCGAGATATGCTGTGCAACTTCTTCCATCATCACTTCGTGATAATTTTTCTGCGAGAAGAGAAGCGAGGCTGCTTCGATAATCACCTCGCGTTTTTTTTCTTTCTTAAACTCTATGTTTTTTGCTTCGCGCATCTAAGGTTAATATTATCTTATTTTCCAAATATTCTCTTTTAGCACAAGCCCTGTGTTCGGATCGATGATAAGTTCTTTCCCATTGCCAATGTATCCGTTCGAACCTTCCGACTCGTAAAGTGTGCTTAAAACATGCCACACGTATTGATTAAGTTTTTCATCCCACAAAAACCCTACTTTCCAATCGATTACCCCCGATTCAAGCTTGTACTCTTTGGCTATGTTTCGCGCGTCATCTTCATTAATGTTAAACGCGCATAGTGACGGGTTGTTTATGCAATCCGGTATTCCGGTTACTCCTCTGTTTTTTACAACGCTGCCTGTGCTGTCAACCGTAAACCGAATTACTTCATCAACAAAAGTTTTTTCGGGCATAATAAAACAATATGCCATTTCGTAAACCGAGCCTGCTTTTTTTGTCAGCACAAAATCGGGCGAAATGTATTTGTCAAAAAACTCTGCGCCTGTTTTAGAAATTATAAATCCGTTAGCTTTCTTTAAAATATCTGCCGGCACTTCCAATTCTTCCTGCTGGCTGCATGCGCTGCAAGAGCAAGAAAAAGAAATTATTGCCGTCGAAAAAATTAACACCCCAAATAGAATTAAATGTAATTTTTTCAATTTCATTCTCCTCTCACCGTTTTATAAACATCTTCAAGTATTTCTTTTGCGCCGGCTTTTAACATCTCCTTCGCAATCACTATCCCTATTTTTTCTGCATCTGATTTTTTTCCTCGAAATTTGCTGCGGAATGTTAAGCTGCCGTCAAGACTGCCGACCAAACCATCAAAATAAAATCCGTTGCTTCTCACTTCGGCGAATGCACCGATAGGAACCTGGCAGCCGCCTTCAAGTGTGCGGAGGAATGAACGCTCTGCAAGCACGGCTAAGTATGTCTTCTCGTCATGAATGGTTTGCACAATTTCTTCCGCCAATTTATTTGTTTCATTAATTTCAATTCCGAGCGCTCCCTGCCCCACTGCCGGAAGCATTTCATCTGTACTGATGATTGAAGAAATATATTTTTGAAGCTTCAATCTTTCAACGCCGGCGCGCGCAAGAATTATAGCATCCCAGTTTGAGCTTAGAAATTTCTCAATGCGCGAAGGGACGTTGCCGCGAAGTTCCGCAGTTTTAAGATCCGGGCGAAGATGAAGCAATTGACTGCGGCGGCGCAGCGAGCCTGTGCCGACAATTGCTCCTTCGGCAAGTGTATTAATCGTCATCCCTTTTTTGCGGGCAATCAAAACATCTTCCACAGAATGGCGTTTTGAAACGGCGGCTAATTTTAATCCAACCGGAATTTTTGTTTGAAGATCTTTTAAACTATGTACTGCTATGTCTATGTTTTTGTTCAATAGTTCAACTTCAAGTTCTTTAGTGAACAAACTTTTATCGCCAATTTTCGAAAGAGCGACGTCAAGAATTTTATCCCCCTTTGTTTTGATTATTTTTATTTCCACCGAAACATTTTTATTGTTCCGTTCAATTTCTTTTTTAACAAAATTTGCCTGCCAAAGAGCAAGATCGCTTCCGCGCGAGCCGATGATTAATTTTGTCTTCAATGCTTTTCTTCCTCGTCAATGTTGTTAATTCCGAAAAGGTCTTTTAGTATACTTATTTTAACAGCAGCATCATTGCTGTTTTGCCCCTGTTCCGAGATCCGTTTAAGTTCTACAGTAGGCTGATGTAAAATTTTGTTTATAATTCGCTTGGTTATTATCTCAAGTTTTTCCCGGTCTTCATTGCTAAAGCGGTTAATGTTTTTCCCAACTTCCTCGGCGCGTATAAGTTCAAAATGTTCGCGCAAAGATTTGATAGCAGGCGCTACTTCAAGAGAGTTGAACCAGTTGAAAAAGGCTGCCGTTTCTTCGTCAATAATTTTTTCTACTTTAGAAATTTCATCCCGGCGTTTGTTTAGGTTTTGTTCTACGATTATATTCAACGAATCAATATCGTGATAAAAAACATAATCAATTTCTTTAGCCGTCGGTTCGATGTCGCGCGGGATTGCAATATCCATCAAAATAACCGGAGAATAACTCCGCCGTTTCATCGAATTTTTAATATCCTCTTTTGTTAAAATAAGTTCGGTTGAGCTTGTTGCGCTCAGTATTATATCATACTCGTGCATATAATTTTTAAAAGTATTAAAAGGAAGTATGCGCGCGCCAAGTTTTTCTGCTACTTTTTCGGCGCGTTCTATAGTTCTGTTTGTTAAAGACAGTCTGCCAATGCCTCTTTCCTTTAAATTCTTGGCGGCAATTTCACCTGTTTCGCCAACGCCGATAACGAGCGCGGACTTTTTATTCAAACTGCTGAATATCTTTTCGATAAGCTGAACGGCTGCGTAGCTAACGGTAACAGCGCCTTCGCTAATTTCAGTTTCGCTTATAGCGCGCTTTCCGGTTTTAATTGCAGCGTCGAATAATCGTTTAGTTAAATAACCGGTAAACATTAATTCATCTGCAAGTTGAAAAGAATCTTTCACCTGGTGATAGATCTGGTTGTCGCCGATAAGAAGCGAATCAATGCCGGCGATAACGCTAAAGAGATGTTTCACTGCAGCATTTGAGGTGTAATTGCGAAAATTTTCCGGTTTAACGTTTGACACGCATTTTTTATTTACAAGAAACTTTTGGATTTGGTTATAATCAACTTTATTGTCAACGGGTATACCGTAAATCTCTGTGCGGTTACATGTAGAAATTATAAGCCCTTCATTAAAAAGTTTTCCTTTTGCATCCTGAACAAATCCGGCAATTTCCTCTGCGCTTAAGTGAAGCGCTTCTCTTAGTTCAACCGGAGCTGTATGATGATTTATTGTAACGGCTGCTAAATTCATATCAATAGAACGAATGAAAACTTTGTGAGAGAAAGTTGGTTAGCGCAGTAGATAAAATTGCAATAACAAATCCAACCACCGAAAGAGTTACTACCCGTTTACCGCGCCACTTACCGAAAGTTTTACTCAAAATTCCGATGCCGTAAAGAAGCCATACTAATGAAGTGCCGATAAGCTTAGGATCTGTGTACGAAAAATTTGGGAATGCTTTCGGCAGCCAAATTACCCCAATTATTATTGCTAACGATAACATAAAAAATCCTATTACCGCCGATACGAAACTTAACCGCTCTAAAATTTCAAGGCTCGGCAGCCGGTTAAAAATTAAACCAAACCTGTTAAGTTTTATGTCCTGGTAAAGAATTAAATAGAGTATGCCATAAACGGCAGAGATCGTTATGCCGGAATAACCGAGCAGCGCGCTAAAAACATGCCCGCCGAGAAGGTTGCTGCGTAAAACCTCACGCACTTCTACGAGGTCTTGTATAAATAAAGTAGAAATTATTTGAAAGAAGATAGAAAAAATAATAATGAATGGACCGGTGCCGCGAATATCAGTCAATAGTTCGAGGATGAAATATGAGAAGCCGACGGAAAAAGCGAGAACTGTAAATATTTCGAACACATTAGTAATAGGCGGGTGATCGAATAAAATAGTCCGTAATATAAGATAACTTGCATGTACAAGGAGAGTAATAAAAAGAAATAGCCGTTTCGAATTAGAAAAGTTTTTCCCTCCGTACATAAAGTCGTAAAAGTAAATACCGAAAGTAGTTAGGTACAAAACCGGCAGTAAAATATTAATAAAATCTATGGCAGCATTCATATATTATTCCTTAACTGACAAGCGCACACAAAACTAATTAAAATACAGCCGCCATACAAGACATTTTTGACCGGCGGGTCAGGGAGTTAAAACGTATATGACACGGCATATAGCGGACAGGCAGTACTAAATAGTTTCAGTCTTTAGTCAGCAGTTAGCAGTGTTCATTCTGTCTTTAGTTAACTGGCTGAAGAGGACGCGGCTATTCGATTTAAGTTTTGCATAAGGCGGGCGGCAAATAATAGTCTGTTAAAAATGATACGAATGAACAGAAGTTAAAATAAAGTATTTCCTTTGTGGAACTTCTGTATAATAAAATACTTTTGCAAAGTACCGGGAAGATTTACGCGAAGGGACGCCAGGTGAGGTTGGAAAATATATAGTGTCCGGCAATCCGTTAGCTAACGGATATTTCTTGCAATTGGCAAAAAAATTAAATACATTTTAACAAGTAACTTATAAAGAACATGGAGATGGGTTTAAAAACGGACACAAAACCAAAGTTGTTAGACAAAGTTAGAAACGAAATGAGAGCCGGGCACTACAGTCCGCATACTTTCAGACATTCATTTGCAACGCACTTACTCGAAAATGGCTATGACATTAGAA
>MNYQ01000043.1 GCA_001873185.1 Ignavibacteria bacterium CG2_30_36_16
AAAATTCGATTATGCAGGCTTGGTAATTCCGATGGGAAATATCGGAAGTTTCGGCTTGAGTTTTACTTCTCTCTCGATGGAGGATATGAAAGTTAGAACTGTTGAACAACCGGATGGAACCGGAGAAAATTTTAGCGCTTCGGACATCTCAATAGCGCTCTCTTTTGCAAGAAGTTTTACGGATAGATTCGCAATCGGTATAACGGCAAAGTATATCAAGCAATCCATCTGGCATATGAGTTCATCCGCCTTTGCAGTTGATGCCGGTACTGTTTTCAAGACTGACCTACTTGGAGGAATGACAATCGGCGCTGTGATATCAAACTTCGGTTCGTCGATGCGTTTAGATGGAAGAGACACAAGAAATTTTATTCGGGTTGACGAAACAAAACAGGGCTCCAATGAAAGAATACCAACAAATATTGAACTTGATTCGTGGGACTTGCCGCTGTATTTCCAAATTGGAGTTTCTACAACAGCACTTCATTACGAGAATTATAAGTTAATTGTTTCGGCTGATGCTTTAGTTCCAAATAATAATTATCAAAGTTTAAATGTAGGCGCAGAGTTTTCATTCATGAATTTTTTGGCATTAAGGGGCGGCTATAATTCATTATTCCTAAAAGATGCCGAAGGAGGTCTTTCATTCGGCGCCGGCGTTAATTCAAAAATGCTTTTAAGTTTAGCAACAGTACAATTTGATTATGCTTTTAGGGATTTTGGGAAATTGAAAAATGTTCACAGTTTTTCACTTGGTATAAAATTTTAACTATATTTTTTTTTAATATTATTGGGTGTAGTTTTAAACCAAATTGAAAATATTTTTGCTAATATTGCCGCTGCTTTTTCTAAGCCGAAGCTATGCCCAAAATTTATTTTTTGAAGGAAATGAAAATTCAAAAATTAAAAATGAAATTGTAGCTGAAATAGGGGCAATAAAAATTACCGCAGAGGAGTTCGTTTATAGTTATGAGTTCGGACCTGCATTTCCAAAAAGAAAAGAGAATTCGAAACTGACGCATTTGAATTACATGATAAATGAAAAACTACTCGCTCTGGAAGGGTATGAAAAAGGAGTTTTAGAAAAAGAAGCAGCTGAAGAAATTTACAAAGATATTGAATCTGATCTTACTGCCGAGGAGATGTTTACAAAAGAGATAGTGCCTGAAATAAAAATAAGTGATTTGGAAATATCAAAAGTTATTGAAACGAAACAGACCGAATACGAAATAAGATGGCTCTATGCGCGTGATTTGACGGAAGTAGAAAATTATTTTAGTGAATTGAAGAATGAACTTGCATTCGATTCTATATTTAATTTACAGATTAATGATTCCGTTTTGATAGATGACAGGCAGTTAAAAAGCAGCCTCTATAACATTTATTTGAAAAATCCGCTGTTTGCTCAAATCGTGGATACGCTTAAAGCCGGAAATATTTCTAATCCCATCCATACCGGTGATGGGTGGTATATTATTAAGATAGATAACATTATTCAAAACATGATAACCGGTGAAGCAGAGTATAATAAACTTAAGTCGGAATCAATTAATGCAATCACTAAAAGCAAAATGGATATGTTGTCGGATCAATATGTAAAGAAATTATTTTCGATTGAGAGTCCCATAATAAAACGTGATGCGTTTAATGTGCTTCGGTCATATCTTGGAAAATTTATTCTTTCACCCGAAAATTATTCGAGATGGAAATTAGATGATAAATTAGAAGTCGCATTAGCTATTCTTGGATTAAAAAGGGGGGAGCATTACCCTGGTTTAACTTTAGTCGAATGTAATAACAGAAAAATATTTTTGGATGAATTTATTATTTGGTATAGGAATCGCGAACAATATGTTAAGTTTTCCCAAATCGATTTGGTTAGCTTTTCTAAATCTTTGGAAGATTTAGTTTGGATTATGGTTAGGGATAAATTGCTGATTGCTGAAGCTTATCAAAAAGGTTACAACAAAGCCGAGTGGGTAATTAAACAGTCAGGCTGGTGGAAAGATAAAATCTCGTATAGCGCATACAGAAACGAGTTAGCAAATTCGATCACTTTAAATTCTGAAGAACAGAAGTTGATAGCGGAAAATAAAAAATCTCAATCTGAAATTATGAGCGAAGAACTTTCAAAAAAAATATTGCATAAGGTTCTTGAATTAAAAAGAAAACATAAAGTTGTTATCAATGAAAAATTACTTAAAAACTTAAAAGTATCATCCGAAAATGATAGGAAAGCAATTGATATGTATATTGCTAAAAGAGGCAATCTAATTCCAAGACCGGCATTTCCTTCAATAGATAATGATTGGTCTAATTGGGAATAGATATTAATGAAGAGATTTTTTATAAATATTACTTTGCTGATTATCATTTCGCTGTCTTTACAATCGTGTAATTCGGGCAATGGAAGTTCTGATTCGAAGTTGATCTATTGGTGTTCAAACAATAGTTATGAAATTCAATTTGCAAAAGAACTGACGGAAAAGTGGAATAAAAACAACAAAGATGTTTCTGTAAAATATCAACCTGTTCCGGAAGGACGTTCGAGCGAAGAAATTATTCTTGCAGCAGTTGTGGGAAAAACAACGCCGGATATCTATTCAAACATGTGGCAGGGGGATGTTGAAGTATATGCACAGGCGGGGGTTCTAATTGCGCTTGACACGATTCCTGGCTTTCTCGAATTCCTTGCTGAACGATGCGACAGTGAAGTGGTCGAAGAAATAAAATCACTTGACGGACATATTTATCAGATACCCTGGAAGATTAATCCCATAATGCTTATTTACAATGAAAAAATGATCTCGAATTTGGGCTTATCCAATCCGCCTAAAACCTACGCCGAGTTTTTTGAAGCCTCTGCAAAATTTCAAAAAGACATTGACGGTGATGGCTACATAGATAGATGGTTTGGCTATTCGGAAGTGCTGGTAACCTGGTGGCAAAGATTTTTTGATTTCTATCCGCTCTACCTTGCTGCTTCAGACGGCGCTCCTTTAGTTAAAGAAAATAAAGCTGTTTTTAATAATGAATATGGTGTAGCAGTTTTCAAATTTCTTCGGACGCTTTACAAAAAAAATTATTTCTCAAAGGAGCAGCTTTCTGCTAGACAGGATGTTTTTTTATCAGAAATAATTGCTACAAGATTTACCGGTCCGTGGGAGATTGCTCACGCAGATAAGTTTAAACCAAAAGGATTTGAATATAATTTTAGCTGTATACCCGTGCCAGATGATCACAAAGGTCCGGTTTATACTTATGGAGATCCGAAAAATATTGTAATATTTAAAACCTGTAAAAAACCTCAAGCCGCCTGGGAATATGTAAAAACACTAATTGATCGTGACGGCGATCTAAAACTTTTGCAATTAACCAATCAACTTCCGAGAAGAAAAAACATTAGTACTATTTCATTTTTCAGTAGTTATTTTGAACAAAACCCGAAGATGAAAATATTCGCAAACCAGTCAAAGTATGTTAGAGGAACAGATGCATCTCCGGTACTCAAAGAAGTTTTTGATTTAATTTCGCAAGAGTATGAAGCATGTGTTATCTATGGGATGAAAACTCCCGAACAAGCGGTAAAAGATGCTTCGGATGCAGTTGATTTATTGTTCCTAAAATAAAATTATCTAAAGTGATTAACCAAAAAAAAATATTGCCCTACTTGTTGGTTTCTCCATACATAGTTCATTTTCTAATGTTTGTAGCTTTCCCTGTAGTTTTTTCTGTCGTGCTTACGTTCCATAAATGGAATATAATTGCACCGATGGAATACACCGGCTTGAATAATTACATACTATTATTCAACGATAAAATCTTTTTGAAATCGGTAGGGAACACATTAATTTTCTTGCTGATACATATTCCACTTCAGATAATCATCGCTCTGTTTATTGCGGAAATATTAAATCAAAAAATCAAATTAAAAGGAGCTTTTAGAGGCGCGTTTTTTTTGCCGGTGATTGTTTCCGGAGTTGTGGTTACAATTTTATGGCAGCAGTTATACGGATTTGATACGGGGCTATTTAACAGATTACTAACAGGAATCGGACTTGGAAAAATCGGTTGGTTAACTGATCCGGACATTGCAATGGCATCTATTGCTGTAATGGCTACGTGGAAAAACGTCGGACTTTATATCATCCTTTTTTTAGTTGGGCTTCAAACTGTTCCAACACAATATTATGAAGCGGCGGATCTTGAAGGCGCGAATCACTGGCAAAAATTTTTCAAAATTACTTTACCGATGATAAACCCGACAATCTTTATGGTGGTAATTCTTTCAACAATAGGCGGCTTCTCATTATTTATAGAACCATATATAATGACGGGCGGCGGACCGTTGAATAGTACAATCTCCGCTGTGCTTTATATTTATAAGCAAGGGTTTTTTTATTACCACATGGGATATGCCGCAACGTTAGGTTTGTTTTTTGCGTTTATAATTCTGGCTGTTGTAGTTGTTCAGAAAAAATTTATTGAGAAAGACCATTGAAAAAATTCAAATCAATATTGTTTTATACTGCTCTTACAATCAGCGCTATGATTTTTGTGTATCCTTTCTATTGGATGGTAATGGCGTCGATTGCGCCGGAAAATGAAATCGGGAGTTTGACAATCGTGCCAACCTCCTTGACGTTAAGCAGCTACGCACAAATGGTTGATAAAATTCCTATCGGCGGAGCTTTCATTAACAGCCTGATTGTTGCTTCATCCATTACGATTGGTGTTTTGATATTTGGGTCTATGATCGGTTATGCATTATCCAAACTTGTGTTTAGAGGACGAGAATTAATTTTTTATGTTATTATTTTTACGATGACATTACCATTCCAGATTACGCTGATTCCACAATATATAATAATGGTTAAGTTTGGCTGGATTGATACTTACTGGGCATTGATTGTTCCGTATCTTATAAATGCATTGAGTATAATTATGTTCAGACAATATTTTAAGTCCATCCCCGATAGTCTGATTGATGCCGCAAGACTTGATGGGTGTAATGAGTTGCAGATAATTTTTAGAATACTTTGGCCCAACTCAATGCCGGCTATAATAACAATCGGAATAATAACATTTATGGCTTCATGGAATGAAGTGCTCTGGCCTCTGATTGTAATACGTGATGAAAGTTTAATGACGATGCCGCAGCTTGTTACGTTGTTTGCGGTTGGCGGAAGAGCGGAGTCTCAACTTGGAGTGAAACTTGCATCGGCGGTAATGTTGGCTTTGCCCATAGTGCTGGCGTATTTGTTCTTCCAGAAATATTTTATACAAAGCATGGCTTCAACAGGGATTAAAGAATAGAAAGAGATTATTTTAAATGATTGAAAAACAATTTGTGAAAAAAAATGAAAGCAATTAGAACAAAGATAGTAATTACACCCGATTACAAAAGAGTTGTATACCGTCCGTTCGCAATAATGTCTGAAGAAAGAATTATAAAGATTCTTGGAAGAATCCTTACGCTTTCTGAAAAAGAAGTTAAAAAAGAACTTAGACAGGTGATAACAGAATTTGAAGTACGGCATCAAAGGCTGCGAATATTTTTTCTTAACAGGTTTGAAAAGATGAAAAAACATCTGCTAACCGACCAGGTTTTAAGTGAGGAGCGGAAATTATTAATTGGCGCTTATTTTACGCAAGAGTATTCTTTGGAGTCCGCCGCTCTCTTTAATCCTTCGATGATTTGGCACCCGGATCAATCAGATCTGCCCGAAGGTAGTCGTCGCTTTATAGTAAGTTTACGTGCTACAGGCGAGGGACATCTTTCATCAATTACTTTCAGATCAGGAGTTATCAATAAAGAAAATGACATTACTATTAATGCTCCAACCTTTTATGTAACCACTTCGGAAAATTATACAAACCCTGTTTATGAAAAAATACTTTTTGAAAGAAAGCTTTTAGAACTTGATTTATTGAATGATTTTGCTAAACAAGTTATGAGTAGTCTTGAAGATAATTTTACTCTTACTGATCTTGAAAATAGTATAAAAATTTTAATACGACCTTTCAAAAATAAAGGGGGAGAAAATGAGTTGATCGCAAACGGTATTTTATCGGT
>MNYQ01000022.1 GCA_001873185.1 Ignavibacteria bacterium CG2_30_36_16
TGATTCATTGTTAGCATTGTAAGCAACTAACGTTAAAGATGGATCATAGTCTTTATCGCCGAATGTTTTTTCTCTTAGCAAAAAATCCGGCATTATATCAAACTCCATATACAGCCTGCAAAGTTTTGCTGCTGCGGGGAGAAGTTGTTCTGAAAATTTTTTAATAATCATTTTATAAATACACCGAAAAAAAGTTTGTATATAAACCTATTGATAATTCATGGAACTCACTTCCCTTCTCACCGGGTTTTACGTTAAATCGGTAGCGGGTATAAATAGTGAATGTATTATAGATTTTCATCAATCCAACAGATAATTCCGGGCTGATCCCGTTAAAGCCTTTAAAATTTGTAAAACCATTAATACCGGGGGCGATATATTCCAAGCTTGGAAAATCAATAATATGCTTGTAACCGAGACGTAAAAAGTTATTAACCGGCGCATTGAAAACGTAGGAGTACTCTGCCGAAAAATAACCCATTGGATATTTTATTCCTTTACCTCTTAGGGTAACAATAGGAATTTCTTTTGTTAAACTAAAATAACTTTCTGTTTTTGCTTTTACATAAACGGGAGAAGGCAAAGCAAATACTGCGCCTCCGAATAGGCAAAGCATTAAAAAATTAGATTCACTTTCAACGGTTCTTTCATAAGGCAGATTAAATTCATATCGTTCGCTTGTTGAGTTATTACCGGACGAATCTACAACATAAATAATGTATGGTACGATTTCTTTTTCGAATTGTAATTCGGAAATATCTAATTGAAATTTATGTTCTCCGGACATCTCTTCTGCAATTTTATATTCGTATTTACCGTCGATGATTAGACGCGATTTTGTTGGCACGCTTGTAAAAAACGAAAGTATAAATTTGTTAGGCTTTTCGGGTGTAACAAATGAATCAATCAGGTATACTTCAACTGAATCAGTTTCCTCCTGAGAAAAAAGTGGAAACGAAAATAAAATTAGTATAATTAAAAGTAGGTGATTTTTGTTCATTAGTTTTCCATTTCAATTTTTATTTAATCGAGTTTTCAACGTCGGCAATAAGATCCTCAATATCTTCAATGCCCACAGAGAAGCGCACTAAACCGTCCGTTATTCCCATTCTCTCTCGATCTGCTTTCGGAACGGATGCGTGAGTCATAGTTGCAGGATGGCTGATTAAACTTTCAACTCCGCCAAGACTCTCGCCGAGCGTAAAAACTTTAACATTTTTGAATAAATTTTTTGCTAGTTCAGCTTCACCGAGATCGGCGGAAATCATTCCTCCAAATCCGCGCATTTGTTTTTTAGCAAGTTCATGCTGAGGATGTGAAGTGAGTCCCGGATAATAAATTTTTCGCGCTATTCCGGATTCATTCAAAAACTTAGCGAAGGCAACGGCATTACTGTTGTGTCGCTCCATTCTTACGGCGAGTGTTTTAGTTGATCGAAGCACAAGCCAGCAATCAAACGGTGAAGGAACTGCTCCAATTGCATTTTGAATATACCGAAGACGCTGATGAATATCACTGCTGTCGGTTAATAATATTCCGCCGATTACATCGCTGTGCCCGTTAATATATTTGGTTTCGCTATGAACGACAATATCAATACCAAGCGTTAATGGATTTTGAAAATAAGGGCTCATAAAAGTATTGTCGCACACGCTAATCAAATTATGACTTTTACAAATTCGGGAAGCTGCCTCAAGATCGGTTAAAATTAACATCGGGTTTGAAGGCGTTTCGAGAAATACCATTTTAGTATTATCTCTTACAGCATTTTCTATGTTTTTAATATCGCTTGTATCTACCCACGAAAAATCGAGCCCGAAATCTTTCATGATCAATTGAAATAATCTATAAGTTCCGCCGTAAACATTATCGGAAACAATTATGTGATCGCCTGCGCGCACAAGCCCCATCAGCGCATGTATTGCAGCGAGCCCTGAACTAAACGCTACTCCATATTTGCCTTTTTCAAGCGCGGCAATATTAGCTTCGAGCGATTGACGTGTAAGGTTGTGCTTGCGTCCATATTCAAAACCTTTATTTTTCCCGAGTTCTTCCTGCGCATATGTGGAGGTTAGATAAACCGGAGTTATAACCGCGCCTGTAGTAGGATCAGGTTTTTGCCCGGCGTGTATTGCATTGGTGGAAAAGCCCATAATCAAATCTTTCTGGTTAATGATAATTAATTTTTATTGAAATTGAAACCGCGCAAGAATGAAGCTGTATCCATTCGCTTCCGCCCTTCCTGTTGAATCTCTAAAATACTTAACGCATCTTCACCGCAGCCAATAATTAGTTCGTCTTTGTTTTGTTTTATTTCACCGGGTTTTAGATTTACATTTTTATTAACCGAGGCTTTATAAATTTTAAATGGTTTTTCATCAAAAATAAAAAAAGCTGCCGGCGAAGGAGATAACCCTCTGACAAGGTTTAATATTTCAACTGCAGGCGTCTGCCAATTTATGCGCCCGGTTTCTTTATTAATTTTTGGAGCAGGTGTTGCAAGGGAATCATCCTGAGGAAGAAGTTTATAACTTTCTGATTCAATAAGCTCGACAGTTTGCAAAACAACATCAGCGCCAAGCAAACTCAATTTATCATGCAGCGAACCAAAATCATCTTCCGGAGTTATATTAATTTTTTGTTGAATGTAAACATTACCTGTATCAACTTTGCCGGCAAGTTTAAAAGTAGTTACACCTGTTCCTGTTTCACCTTTAATGATTGCCCATTGAATGGGAGCTGCGCCTCTGTACTTTGGCAGCAACGACGCATGAAGATTAAAGGAGCCAAATCTTGGTAATGAAAAAACTTCCTCCGGCAGAATTCGAAAAGCAACAATTACAAATAGATCGGCGGGAAAATTTTTCAACGCTTCAATAAATTTTTTATCTTTCAACTTTTCCGGCTGAAGAATGGTAATATTATTTTTAAGCGCAAATTCTTTAACCGGCGTAACCGAAACTTTTTTGCCGCGACCTCTCGCTTTATCAGGCGCTGTAACAACTGCTGCTATTTTGTGGTTGTTTTCAAAAAGTTTTTTTAAAGAAGGCACTGCAAAATCCGGGGTTCCCATAAAAATAATATTCACAGCAGTCTCAAAGACGAAGAATATAATCTATATTCTCTGACACCGGATAAGTAAACTCAACACTCCGTTTACGGATAGCATGCAGGTTGTTTTTCAAATTTCCCTTCTCCGTTTCTTCCACATAATCTGTAAACAGAATTCCAAGAAGGTGATCGTATTCATGCTGCGCAACACGAGCAAGGAGGTCATCGGCTTCGATGATATGCTCGTTAAGGTCGGTATCACAATATTTTATTTTTATTTGTTGGGGACGAAGAACATCTGCTCGAACATCGGGAATACTTAAACAACCTTCTTCAAAAAAATCTTTCTCTTTTGAATATTCGACAATTTCCGGATTGATAAAAACCATCGGTTTCGTTTTTTCGTAACCTTCAACCTGCGAAATGTCAATTACAAAAATCTGTTTGTCTATTCCTATTTGATTAGCCGCAAGTCCTATTCCGCTGGCGTTGCGCATTGTTTCAAACATATTTTTAATTAACTCAATTGTCTTGATATCAACTTCTTTAACTTTTCGAGCTTTTTTTCTTAATATTTTATCGCCGTACAAAGTGATAGGTAAAAGAGACATTAACTTTCCATTCTTATGTTGCACATTAATTCCTAAACTATTATTGAATACTTATGTCAGCTAAGCGGTTCAAAGATAAATAAAAGAGGAAGAATAATAAAGTGAGCGAACGTTCCCAAAAATAAAAAAGCGGTCATTAAGACCGCTTTTATGAAACAGTTGATGTGAAGTAAATTTATTTCAAATAAAGCATCTTCCTGGATAACACGTAATTTTCAGTAGTTAATCTGTAAACATATACGCCGCTTGCGTAAGTTGAAGTGCATATTACTTCCCGCCCAATCTACAAAAAACTGCATCCACATAGAATCAAAACTTAAATCGTGTGAAATGGCATCTCTCCTTTTTAGATATTCTTCTCTTTTATCTGCTAACTCTACTAATGTGCAGCCTTGGAATCCCTCATCTTTCCAAATGTTCTGCCAGCCATTTCCGCCTTCAATCAAAAATAGGAATTTCATTAACAAATTACGAGGTGTCTTTCCGGCAGTATAAGTTGCTGCTGTCCTGTATAAAATTATTTTATAACAGACGTGTAAATTTTATAATGAGAAAAATCCGTTTCGCCGTATTTATCCCAGCTAATAAATGTTTTGCTGCTTTTCAAAGCGGAATGAAAATTAACTGGCGGCTCTTTGGGGGTAAATCAAAATATGCATAGAATGAACCAAGCTGTCCGCCGTACACACCTATATTGCTTCTCGTTCCGTCTACATTAAAAATTGCCATTCCGCCCCGCCTGCGGCGGGACGAAATGGCAAAAGGTATTTTATAGATGTTTCAAACTATGATTCTGATTTACATCTGCTAGATGAGACTATTTCAACATCATCATTTTTTTGGTTTGAACAAATTTGCCGGCTGTTATCCGGTAGATGTACATACCCGAAGCTACTTGAACTCCGTAATTGTTTCTTCCATTCCATTCGATTGTGTACGAACCCGGCTTGTATGCACCCTTTACTAAGGTTGCAACTTCGCGTCCAAGAATATCATATATCTTCATCTCAACATTTGCTTCGACCGGCAAAGCAAATCTGATCATTGTTGTTGGATTGAATGGATTAGGATAATTCTGACTTAACTCAAATTCATTCGGAAGAACGAACGGTTCCGTGTTAATACCTGTAACACCCGCTTCTTCCAATACTAAAGCGTCTGCTCTAAGTACGAATGAATCTCTGCGTGCAATGTTAACAAGCGAGTCAGCGTAAAATAACGATACAAGTGCGGTATCATTTTGAAGTTCTACCGAACCGAAAATTGTGCCGCTGCCAGGCGAATCCTGTCCGCCTCTAAGGAATGTATAACGACCTAAGAATATGCGTCCGCTCGCATTAACGTCTCCGCCGTTAGCTGTTGAATTCTGATTAAAGACAAGCGTATCTACTCCATTAACATGCTTGACAATGTATTTAGCTGTCGGTGTAGAAATACTTGAACCTACAGGCGAGGTTACATAAACATCAAAACTATCAGGCTGAATTTGAGAACTGCCCGGTTCGAATGGGAAGTTCGGAAACCATTCAACTTTTTCCAAACCGTTTGATGGATTGAAATAAATGAAAGTAAATAGTCTTGTGTTGTTTACGCCGCTGCCGCTTACTCTGTACCATTTATCCATATTCAATGGATCCGGTGTTCCTGTCCAATCCACTATATCTGCCGGGAAGATATAAGCTGTTGGATCTTCATCATCAACAGTAATACCGCTACCAACGCCCTGCCCGGCTAATCTAATAAAGATTAAACTATCACCGGGGTCGTTTGACCTGATGAAGATAGTATCTCTTTCCAAACGGATGTCCGTAGGTAAGAAAGAAACTAAAAGATTATAAACACCATCAATTGCCGGTAAAGTAAGGGGCAATGTCGGCATGTTATCAATCTGGAAAACCGATCCGCCGCTTAAGTAAATTGAATCTATAACAAGAGGTGTTTCACCATTTGAGCTAACTTCAAAATTTCTTTGATAATTGAACTGAGCAAGACGGATGGAATCATAAATTGAAACCGAACCGAAGTTTAGTAGCCTGCCCGGATCCAAATTTGTACTGATGTCCGGAGCAATCGGCACTAATCTTACTCTTAATAAATCTAACCTCAATAAACCTGCTGCGGCAGGATTAGTAAATTTCACAACCGATTCCCCTCCAGAATTTAGAGCAAACACTCTGTTGCCGCCGAGACGGCTCCATTTTGGTCCACCAAAAACTAAATTCTGATCAAAACCTGTTACAACCATTGTATCCGGAATAAACGGAGTGACGATCTGAACGAATGCAGAAGTTGCAGCGTTAGCTGTATAAGGTCCGCCAAACTCAATATAATAATTACCGAAAAGAGAATCCGGTAATTGAAATCTATAAATTCCAACTGCCTGAGTTTGATCGCCAACATTTACAATACTCTTTATATTTCCACCTGGAACCGGGAAAACATAAGGAGAAGGAGTAGAATTTGCCCAACCATCTCCGATTCTTTCAAATGTAGCGCCGCTGATATTCCAGTGGGGCTCGGAACCATCAAGACTGGCGTTTAAAATGAAGTTGTAATTTATACCTTCACCTATCAGCGGAATAGTTGCTTCCGGCTCAGCTTCGTCGTTAGAGGTAATTGTCAAAGTATCAAGAGTTGTTTCTTCTCCCAATGGATCAAATTTGATTACTAAATCTACTTTTCCACCTGCAGGTATTGAGACAGGAGGAACAGTGGTAACACTGAAACGACTGGTCTGGGTTTCAAAAGCGGTTATATTCAATGTTTGCGAACCAAGGTTAAAGAGAGTCAGGTTTCTTGTAGTGAAATTATTATCTCTAAAATTTGTTTGCGGAAATTGAACAGCTACACGATCTCTATAAAAACTATCATTTAGAGTAGTATCACCGGTTACAGGATCAACAACAAGGCGGGTAAATTTTCTTGCGCCAAATTCAAGATCGGGTCCGGAAGAGCGGCTTCTCACAAGAGCAAGAGCGTCTGCTCTTAACGTGTTAGAGCCGAGAGAGTCGAGACCGATTTCTACAGTAAGTGCGCTGTCCTGAGCAAATAAATCAACAATACCGAGAGGCCACCAGCTTGATAGATTAGCGGGTGTGATATTATATTGCATATTGTAACGCATACTGTCTGCAATATTAAGTTCACCGAATCTTTTAAATGTTACGTACGCATCCGTGGTTGCATTGCCGGAATACATATTGTGGTAAACAACGTAATGATCCGTAACCGGCACGGTACAATAAAAATGAGCGTGAGCGCCGGTGTTATTCCCGGAGCCATAACGGCTTGCTCTTCTTGATGTTCCACCCCAATAAAATACGGTGCTTGAATTTTCCCACCATCCCCATATATCAGCCGTACCGGGGGCTATTTGAGTCTGAGGAAATTCTTTGTATTTAGGGTCATCAATAAAAGTACCGAGAGTTCCATTTCCATTACCATCGGAACCGTTATCAACGTAAATTACGTCAACACTATCTAACACTTGCTGGGCGTTCGCACTTCCTAACATTAAGAGTGAAACTGCTATGCAGATGAATAAAAAGTATTTTTTAGCCATGTTACCTCCTTAAAGGATTATTTAATTAATGTAATTTTTAATGTGTCTGAGTTTTGACCTATAAATGAATCTTTACCTCTGGGCTGCACATAGTAATAAACCCAAAGTGTGTCTGAAAAATTAATAATTGCAGAATCAACATAAGTTGTTTTAGTGTAATTCAAAGTAGTTGCGTTAAACGTTACTTGGTTTGTCTTTTTAATTTGAAAAGCTCTTAAGATTGAAAAATCTTTTAAGTTTTCTTCAGAATTAACAGACCAATTAAGTGTGATTTTAAATTTGCCTGTAACCGTTGTGTCGCTTAATGCAGTGATGTTTACTGGTCTCGGTACTCGGTTAAAATGAGTTGGCGAAATTAACGGTTCCGGATCGCTGCAACTAATGATTAAAGCTGCAAACATCAAACTAACTATGTATATATGTATAAATTTCATTCTTGTTTCACCTAATTTATGGTAGATTGAACTGAAGTGCAATACCAGTATAATTTCCCTCAAACGCTAATCCCATTTCGGCAGGAATTCCAAAATCATTTAAGGAAAAAATATCGCCGCCTTTATCTTCTGAAAGAAACACAACGTCGATCATATTGATAATCCAAACTCCCATTGCAGAGTAAGCAAATATTTTACGCCGTTGATCATCGTACTTTCTGTTATTCTCCTCATCTTTTATTTCAAGCCAGATTTGGTCAGCTTTGATGTATTCATTTTCCTGAAGATACGATCTTGTAAGCATGTTTATTCTGTCTTCTCTTGCAAGAAAATTATTGTGTGAAATAATTGCAGTAACAGCAGTACCGTAAAATGCCAGCGTGATGAATACTCCTTTTATATGCTCGCCAAGATACGTTTGTCCGCTTCCCGGAACGAGAGCAGAAAGTATTGTGGCTGTAATTTTCCTTCCAGTCCATTCCATTTTGGGCAAATAAGCGCTGCCCGATAAATCGTTCAGCAACTCCATTTTGGATTTTGTTGTAACCAAGCTTTTTTCTTCTCCCCCATTTTGCATTGATGCAAATAGATTAAAAGAAAGTATTAATAAAAAAATTGAAATAAAATTTAATTTCATAACTATCGCTCTGCTTATTTTTTTAATTTAGATGCATAATTAATAAGGTTTACAGCAAAATTTAAAGCTGCTGTTTCTTCCTCGTTAGACCAAAGCATAATATAACTTTTTGAAGCCTCTACCGCCACAAGTTTTCCCTGCAGAAATATTCCTCTTAAAGAAAATGAAGGTTCCACGTTCGGATTCATTCTTTCATACCCTTCAGGCAAAGAGGATAATTTATTCGGCTGACTGAATATCGGATGGTCTAGACTTACCGTTTGAAGTTTTGCTCCGCTTCCGAGTTTGGCAGCTAACTGTTCAAAGTCAAAGTAAGCTGTGGATTTCTCACTGCTGATAAAACTTGTTACGTCCATAAATACAAATCCGCCACCTTCAATGTAAGTGACTATTTTATCCAAATTTTCCTGCAAACGGGGGTTTACTGCAACACCCGTAATGAAAAGAATTTTTGCATCTTTAATTGTTTCAGATGATAATTCGGCTTGATACAATTTCAATGATAAATTTGTTTTCTCTTCTACATATTCGGCTAATGTTTCTAAACCAACCGGGTTCGGGTCCCACTGGTTTTGCACCGGAAGCATTTTTCTATCTATTTCCCGGTTGCCTACTTTTATTTCATTTACATATTTTGCCTGAACCATTTTAACCGATGGGTTTAAATTCCTTCCGGTAGAATCTGTGCCGGCAAGAGCATCTGTTTTTTTTATGCTGCTTTTATCAAGCGGTATTTGTTTAAAGTAGAAAAACACATCAATAAATTTACCCGGATCGTTGTTTTCATCATATTCCAGCACAAGATCATTTACGGTCACTTTTAAATCACCCACTTCATCAACGATTGGATCGAACACAACTAAACCATCACGGCTGTCACCTTTGTAAATCGGTTTACCATAGTATAGCATAGTACGGCGCGCAATTCCCATTCGTGTTTCGAAGATATCATCATCTACGCCCCCGGAACCTTTTCTGACTGTGTAATATTCTTCAATGCTGCCATATTTAGCGTTTTTTTGTTCCCTGCCGTAAGCGTGTAAATTATCTCCACGGTCTGTTTGAAGCAAAGTGATTTCAGGATCGAAATTCATTTTAGAGCCTGTGTAATTGTAAATCGTCACCTTAAAAACGGTAAAACGGCGCGGAGTATAACCGAGCGCAGGGTCAATCCAATTTCCGTAAGTATATGGATTACCGGAAAACTGTCCTTGCTTTGATTCTTCGGGAAACTCAAAATTATTGAGTTGATAATCGGACATATATCGAACTTCGATTTTCCAATCCTTGGCATTATAACCGGCGGCTAAACCATCCTTTGAAATATAATAACTTGTATCTCCGATTGATCCGATAGCTTCTTTATCCGGAACAAGAGTATATTCTATTCTTTCAGGAGGAAGAAAGACATATTTATAAACTGAATCGCATCCTGTTAAAGTGATTATTGCAAATAAAAAGATTAATATTTTTTTCATCATGATAGAGTAACTTTAATTTTGTTGTGCTGCAAGTTTTTGTTTATTCTGATCAATTATGCCGCCTTTTTGAGTGCAAGCAAAAACGATAACGTTTAAGCCGAACTGCAATTGGCGGGCGTTATCAAGCGGTCCTCCTAAATTAGGAGGATTTCGGGGCCACTGCCCCCAGGCTTTATTATATCCTTTGCTGCTGAGTAATACAACTAATCTTCCATTCAAAAATACTCCTTCCAAATAATTATATTTTTCTTTATAAGGATGATTCGGGTTCGGTCTAACTTCATCTTCACCGGGAGGCGCTCCGCCAAAATCTTCCCAACAATGATATAGCCAGTGATTGTTTGGAATTTTTTCAAATTCACCGTCGTAACCAAGAGCATCGGTTACCATTTGTCTGCTTTTCTGGTTGAACGAGCCCCAGCGTGCGGCATAGCCATCATCAATGAACAAAAAACCGCCGCTGCGTAAATATTTTTCAAGCCCTTCAACTTCTTTTTTAGTATACAAAGGCTCGGTCTGTGAACCCATCATATATAACATTGGAACTTCCATCAACTCTTTTGAATCGAGTCGGATAGCTCCTTTAAGAATTATATCAAGTTTTGTATTATCCTCTGCATATTCTACAAGCGCCGGTAGTGCTTGAGGAACAACGTTCCATCCTTCTTCACTGTTTTCGTCTATTTTACTTCCGCGATATCGAAGTTGAAAAAATTCAAGATAACCGCTTATATCTTTTTTGTTTTTACCCTGCTCAACCCATCCGTAAAATCGATCCTGAAAATTTGAATAGTCTATCAGTTCATCCTTCAAGCTGCCGAGCGACTTACTGCCGGAACGGGTGTTAGCAATTTCTGTTGAAATGTTGGGACCATAAAACTGCTGTTTCGCAGAAAATGATCTGTCAACAAGATCGCCCGGTCTTCCGAGCGAACCGAGAGCCGTGCCGCCATGCGATGATGATGTCGTCATCGTTCGCGGCATCATACTCATCCGCTGCTGCGAAACCCGGCGCTGCATATTTCTTTCAACTATTTTAGGAGTTTTTTGAAGCTCCATTTGTTTTTGCAGACGGGGCGCTCGTTGAATAAACTTAACTGTTGTCGGCGGTTTTTTCTTTTCAACAACTTCACCTGCGAGGTTGACGTTAAGAATAATAGGCATCATATGCACTATTAGACTTATTGCAACAAACAAGAATAGTTGTTTACGAACGGTCAGTACGGACTTATTTAGATATTCCGAAAGTTCATAACCAGGTATTTTAAATATATTTTCAACCATAGTTATTAAGAACCGGGCTTTTTCTCTTTTTCATCAGTTGCAATAGCAAGCTGTTCAATTCCAACAATCTTAGCGGCGTCCATTACATCAACTACAACACCATGGCGCGACTTATTATCCGCTTTAATAATTAAAACTTTGCTTCCAAAAATATCTTTCTGTATTCTAAGCTGTTCTTCGAGGTTATCAATTGTCACCATTGTGCCGTTAAGATCCATTTCGCCTTTTTCAGAAATGGTTATTGAAAGATCTTTTTCGGGCGGCGCATCGCTTGTTGACGCCTGAGGCAGATCAACTTTTAAACCGCTTTGAACGGCAAACACTGTTGTAACCATGAAGAAAATCAATAGCTGAAAAACGCAATCGATCATCGGCGTCATGTCTATTTGCAGTTCTTCCAGCACGTTCTTTTTCTTTGCCATATTAAGCCTTTACTTAGTCAGATCAATTTTAATGTTTAATTTTTTTTGAACTTCTTCTGCAAGTTTGAAATACTCGTCCTCGGAAATATTCAATTCGACACGTTTTGCTTTTAAAAAGACTTCTTCATCATGATTTAATACGCCATCTCTGAAAGCGGTTATAAGCATAGCTTTGTATGTAGACAACCTGGCAAGGTCTCTAAGAATAAAATTAATAAAATGATTTGAGAAGGGTTCCAACTTCGCAACAATTTTTTCCATCTTCCTTTTTAAGAAGCTGAATGAAAGAACTGCAGGTATCGCAACGATAAGTCCCGCTGCCGTTGTTAACAGCGCAATAGAGATACCGCCGGCTACTATTGCAGGATCGCCTTTGCCGCCTTTTGCTATTTCGTCGAATGATGAGATCATACCCATAATTGTCCCGAGCAAACCGAGTAACGTTGCAACGCTTGCTATAGTGTTAATCACTGGTAAAAATTCTTCGAGGTACTCTCGTGCCGAATCGTCTGCTGTTTCGAGCATTCCGTTTCGCATATCGAGTATGGGTCTTTTTTCTTCAACAAGAAATTTGTAACGCATAATAATACGGAGGAAAACGAACTTCATTATTCCCTTCCCGTTCTTTATATGCTCTTCAACTTTTTCGATGTCGCCGTATTGTTGAATTACCTTCTCAATTTCATTTAAGTATGCATTCGCTTTTTCGCTGGAAGGCACACTAAAATATTTATAGAGTCTTTCAATTAAAATACCAAGAGTGATAATTGAGAAGATGAATAGCGGAACCATAATTTCTGGACCGCCTTTGAGTATGGTATCAACAAGCCAGTTATCCGACAACCAGCTTCTGCCGGCATCCGCATCTTGTAGTAATAAAATGAAATTCATTTATTTTTTTTCCTCCGACTTATAAAAATTTCTTTTCATGTTTTGAATTATAAGTAATTGTCTTCTATCCACTCCAAATGTTCTTTGGCAAAGTTGACCGCGCCGCGTTCATTATCGTCATCACTTTTGGAATATTTTTCTATAATTTGTTTATACCATCTTGCAGCGGCTCTGTAATCTTCAGTCATTTCATAAGAAGCTGCAATGTTTACCTGGCAGCCAACCGAAATGCTGGCATCAGGGTATTTTTCGTAAAGTTTCTTTAATTCCTCAATTGCCATGTCAAATTTTCTCGCATCAAAGAGCTTCATCGCTTTTTCATACTCTAAGTAACTGTTTATCTGAGAGAGATCATAGACGAGTTTTTCTGCTTCTGCGATTTTCTCGTATTTAGGGAATTTCTCTATTAACTGAGTGTATGCATCTGCGGCATTTGCATAATCTTTAAGATTATAATAATAATCGCCTATCGTGAATAAGCCATGCCCGGCGTACTGCGACTGTGGATATTTTTGCGCTAAGCGCTTAAAGGTTTCAACCATTTTTTCAGGCTGTTGTAATTCAAAATAACACCAGCCTTCGTTATAAAGGGCTTGTGAAGCAAAATTGGTATTGGGGAATTTCTGATAAGTGTTTTTATACTCTTTAATAGCCAGCGTATATTCTTTGGCGTTAAACATCGCTTCAGCCGCAAAAAACTGAGCCTCTGCCGCGAGAGGATCTCCAGAATACGAAGCTGCATATTGTTTGAATGAATTATATGCGCCTTGCCAATTACCTGTTTCGTAATAAGCATAAGCTCTAAAATACCGGGCATCCTTTACGTTAGGATTATCCGGATAACGAGTGATAAATTTGTTAAATATATCCGCCGCTTTGTCGTATTCAACAGCATCAAAATAAACCGCTCCGAGACTGTACAATACCGCCGGTATTTCGGGAGAACCGGGATATTTTTCACTTGCTTCAAGTAATACTTCGGCAGCTTTATTTAAGTTTTCTTGCGCTTGATAACTTTGAGACAGGGTTATGTAACTCTGAACCTTCGTTTCGTCCGAAATTCCTTCGAGCTTTAAAACGCTGTTTGCATTTTCAATAGCTTTAGGATAATCGCCGGATTCAAAATAGATGCTCGAAATAGTAGCGGTTAAATTTCCTTTTTTTATAGAGTCTGGCTCGGCATCACGCATTTTTGTAATCATTTCAAGAGCTACATCTAACTTACCGGTTTTAGAATAAGCAAGCGCAAGTTTTTCGGTTATGTTGGATTGATAATCAGCAAATCTAATTCCGTAGTCGGGTGTGTTTTGAATAAATTCAAGGTCCTCAACTGCGCCGGCATAATTTGCAAGCTGATAATTTAATACACCACGAGCGTACCTTGCTTGAAGTTTAATAAAACTTTTGGTTTCATCTTTTACCGAGTCTTGAATAACCTCTGTAAGATACCGGACAGCAGTGCTATAATCTTGTTTTGAAATATTAAGGTCGGCAAGTGCAAATTTAACATCGGGACGATAGTAAACGGAATCAGATTTTAAATCCTGAGCAAGAATTGCTTCAAGGAATTTTTCTCCTTCATCATACTGACTTCGTGCGCCGTAAATTTTTGTCATTTTTCCAAATGCCGCAGTATAATAAGGCGAACTGAATTTTACATGATCGAATGCTGCCATCGCCTCATCAAAACGATTCAGATCGTAGTATGCATTTATTATATCAAAATAAACTTGTGAGCTGTCAACTTGATCCGGATATTCCTTCAGCGCACTCAAATACATATCAAGAGCTTTTTCAGTTTCTTTTTGCTGAAAATATGTTAAACCGATTTGCACTTTTGCATTCCCTGCATCATTTGTTGCAGGATGTTTCTCTAATAATTTTTCAAATACATCTCTTGCTTCAGAAAATTTTTCGAGAGCATTAAGCGAAAGTCCTTTGAGAAACATTGCACCGGGTAGAGCGTCGCTGAATGGATATTTTTGGATAAGAGAATCAGCCCAGTTAGCTGCTTGTTGATATTTTTTTCCGTTAAAGTACATAGCAGTGATGCTATACTCGGCTTTATCAACGCCAAATTCTATTTGCCCGGCAACATCGGCGTAGGCTTTAATATAAAATTCATACTCGCCCGCAGACTTATCAAACTGTTCTGCGTTTTGATACATCTCTGCAATTTTATACTGCATCTTTGCTTGAAGTTCTTTATTAGCAAAATTGTCATCAATTGCTTCTTGATAAACCACCCGAGCTGAATCTATACCTTTTTGGTAGAGCGTGTAATCTGCCATTTTAACGTATGATACTTCCACTAAAACAGGCAGTAAAGAATATGTTGAAACAACTTTTTGATAACTATCGATAGCTTTTTCAAATTCACCTTTTTGACGGTAACTGTCGCCTATTTTAACTTGAGATTTCGCGACTAATTCCAAAACAGACTCATCCGTTTCACGCCCCGCAGTAGCCTCAAAAATCTGTCTTTCTTTAACTGCTTTTAACTGAACATTCTGCCAATCCTGGTCTTTGAATGCTTCGGGTTTAAAACGATTATTTAGATCAGCCCAATAGAGAATTGCATCATCATATTTTTTTAGATCAAAACTGTTTTGACCCAATTGGTAGATTGCCCGGGGCAGATATTCAGTTTGCGGATATCTTTTTATTAATTCGAGAAAATATTTATTGCTTTCCACAAGACTATCCAATTCCCTATGTGCCCATCCGATATCATATAAAGCCGTTTCTGCTTTTTTACTGGAAGGATATTTGTTAACAAGCTTTAGTGCCTCATCAATTGCGTCCTTAAAACGAGCAGTTCGGTAAAAGATATCATATATTTGAAACTGAGCAAGCGCCGCAAGTTGAGGTTCATCTTCCCGCTTCTCAACAATTCTAAAAATAGAAATAGCGCTGTCGGGCAATTCAAGATTTTTAAGTGCATTCGCCTTTTGATAATAGGCTGCAACAACAACCCCCACAATTAATTCGCCGTTTAGTAATTCAACTTTTACGCTGTCTTCCTCTAAAAATTCACTATTGGTATTAATAATGTAATTGTACTGCTCAATAGCTTTTCTAAAATTGCTGGAGGCATAAAAATTTTGCCCTCCTGTAAATGCATTTTTAAGCTCTTGCGGAGTAGGAATAAAATAGCTGGCAACGGCTGCCGCTAACATTATAATAATTTTCCAAATCATCTATTCTTTACCATTAAAATCCGGCATAAATCGAGAAAAACAAGACAGACTCCTCAGTTCCTTTAGAAGCATCCTGAGGTCTGATAAAATTTATGTTTGTATGTTTGAATCCAAAATCCATAACAACATTATAACCGCCGTATTGCGTTTTGTTACTGATAGAAAATGCAATTGTGCTTCTGTCCTGGCTGTCAGTATTATCACGGTAATTTCTAATCTTATACATGAAAAGATTAGTTAGTCTAAAGAAACTAAATCCCTGTACACCAAACCGGAGGTCTGTACTGTTTGTTAATGAATAATCAACTCTAAAAATTGGGATCAATTCCTGCTGATGGGTGATTACATTAGTTGATAAATCACCTGAAGCATCTTCAGAGGTTTTAACGATTTTTTCAGTTCTTATTTTTAACTGAGGACTCAATCTTAATTTATTGTTGAAGAAACCAAGTGTGTAGTCAATTTTATTAACAATTCCCCAAAAAACAATTTCGCCCGGCACCTGATCGCCAAGAAGCCGTGTTTGTTCTTCGGGTAAATTTAATGCAACCTGCTTTGAACCGATTGCAAATTGTTTGTTTAATTCAATACGCACGTTATTTTCAATATTAAGATTTTTAATCTGTGTGTATTTAGTGCCAAGGTATAAAGAATTAACAAGTGAATTTCTGTAATTCATCGGATCTACAGTGTAAGTTGGATACGGATTGGAAGTTGTTATAACTCCTGTAAACTGATAACCGTCGTTTGCAATATTATCCTGAACCTGCTTTAACACATAGAACAATCTAAGTGAACCGAATTTAGGAGTTTCGGTAAAGTATGCTGCTCTTGCATAATTGACGTCGTTCCTACCACCGCGGGCTATTCCTTCCTCGTTGAGTTTACCTACTCGAATGTTTAAATTATCAAGCAAGTCTAATCCGGAAAATGCGTGATAACCATCTATATCTGGATCGTAAGGATAATCGGGCAGTATGTCATTTTCCTGCTCATCAATTACTCCATTATTATTCCAATCATCGCCATAATCAAAACTCGGCGGATCAGCATAGTAGGTTAAGAAGTCCTGAGCAAAATCGGGGATACCATCGGCATTTCTATCATCATCCGGAATCCCGTCGTTGTCGCGGTCTTTACCGGGGAAAATGCCTGCATCAGGCTGACGGATAATATCGCTAAGTGCGCGGAGTTCATTTATATTTTGGCGGTAACCAAGTTTGAAGTAGTCGCCCCTGCCGTTAATTATATCTTTATTTCTTTCCAACGCATCAGTGGTTTGCACTTGATAATGATAGAAACCATCTTCCCATCTATCATTGTCATCGTTGTCATCAACTAACGGATAAAACGCACCGCCCGGAAAGAGTATTAGTCTCTCGGGATAATAATTCAACTCATAACCGGAACCGAGAGCTTCCGGATAAAGAATTGGCTGGGGTATCAAACTTTGTAAGTTTGGATCAGAGTAGTAGCTATTCTCAAGTACGTAAGTATTAAGCCATGTTGTATAGGTTGGTGAAATTTTATATCTCTCGCCGCCGATAGTAAATCTTCCAATTTTTTTCTTTCCGCGTAAATACCAGGCTTCACCTTTGGTATCAAATTTTTTGCCTGAAAGCAAAGGATACTTTAGGTATTCAACACTTTGATTGAACTCGCCTTCGATATCGAACCCGGCGTGGCTGAATTTAAAGTTTAAACCGTAAACTGACATTCCTGTAGCAAGTCCGTAATTAATTGTAACGACCTGCTTGTTACTTGCATCTCGCACGTTGCCATGCGCTTGTGATCTAACAAAATAAGGAGTAGGTCTTCCTACCTGGTCTGTTGCATAGTGCTCTATAAATCTGGCGTCATTAAGATATGTATCGTGATTATTTACCCAATCCTGCGCAGTTTCTACTTTAAAATCATTAGCCAGCATAATCTGAAATCTAACAGACTCTACATCTCTCGGCATGATATAAGCGTAGGTTTTACTTTCGCGGGACGAGCTTGAAACCTGATGTGGATAGGAAACCGGCGGAATTGAATAAGTGTTTTTATAATTTATAATTCTTGAAAAACTTGTTGTATCGGCTCCTCTAAAAAAAGTTTTATCATTGATATCAAAGCCAATCTGACGTTCGTTATCTCTTAATTCATAATATTGAATAGGCTGTTGAAGATTTGTCGAAGCCTCGGTTGGAAGTTTGCCATAAATATTTACGGTTGGATGAACCTTTCCGTTTACTATAATAGTTGGAGGAGCATAAATAATTGGACCGGAGTTATCGCCGGGGGAATCATCACTAATTTTAACAAATATCATACGTGGTATAACATTGGCAACAACACCTTCGAGAGATGATTCTTTGCTATCTATACTGCTTCTTCTTTGATGTTGGTTAACGTAAGTGAGCCCTACAGTTAACATATCCCCAATGTCTGTTTCAAAGTGTCCGCCAAAAAGGTACTGGGTCCAATCTCTAATTCTTCTTACGCCGTCTGAATATATTGCGCGGTCAAAGCGAAAACGAATTGGATCTGAAACTCTTGATACAACAATAGTGCCTCTGTACTTTGCAGTACCGGCATCCCACCGGATACCGTTAAACCGGGCTTTGTCGAAAGTAAGCGATGTAAACTTAGTACGGATAGCATCACCAACCATAAGGCGCGTTTCAAATCCGCCATAGGAATCACTTCCGATAATAAGGTTATTAAAATAGTTTTGATAAAAGCGGGATTTTACAAGATCGCTTGATCCACCGTCTATATTACCCGAAGCTTGTTTTTGAACTTCGGAAAGTTCGTAAACTGTTGTGCCTTCAATTAAAAAATTTCCGAAGTTATCGAAGAATTTTTTCTTTATAAACGAAGAGCTATAGTTTTCGTAATTTCTTCCCGAATAGTTTTGATACCCTGTTTCCATCGAAGTTTTATCTGCTATAAACTGCGAAAAAACATTTTGGGCAGAGATTAAAAAAGTCAGTATTAAAAAAATCGTAATACGAAATGCGTTCAAAATTACCTCCTGCAGCAGAGTTAAAAGTTAAAATTATAGCTTAAAGATACTTTATGGCTGCCGCCAACTTCTGTTAATTCAAGCGGGTACATATAAGCATAATCAATTGTCAAATTTTCTACCTCAAGACCAAAACCACCGTTAATTCCACTGCGACTGAACGGAGTATCATTAACGGTTCCGTTATATCCGGCTCTGATGAGGAAACCGGTACTCAATCCTAAAACTTCCTGGCGCAATCCCAGAAATTCTGCGCCGGTTTTAAGATAATAGGCTTCACCCTCTTTAACAAAATCCAGAGCGATTAAATAGTTGTAACCGGCTGACACGTAGGCTAAACCTGCGGCAAGTATCATCGGCAGCTTAGCATCTTTATTCCCATTGGAAGCGATGCTCGGTTCTGTGATGTTTTGCGCTGCTAAACCTAAGCGCAAATCGGAGCCATTTAAAATATCTTTTAAAGTATAATGGATGCCGGCGTCAAAAGTAAAACCAAGGTAAGATAAAGCTGCTTCTCCCGGCGCAGCGTCGGCAGACCAGCGCAATAACTTCACGCTTCCCCCAACAGCAAATGATTCATATAATTCTCTTGCGTATGTTCCGTAAACTATATTTTCCTGCCATAGGTTTGTGTTGAGGAATGTTCCGCCAATTCCAAATTCGCCAACAATACCAACCGGAACAATTGCGCTCAAAGAAATGTAGTTCAGGTTATCGTCCTGCACGCCCGGGTACAAGTTCGAATACGTAGTAGAAATACTAAATTTATTTAAGCGGTAAATACCGGAGGGATTATAAAAAATTGAATATGGCGCATCTGCAACAGCGGTATAAGCGCCGCCAAGTGAAAACACTCTTGCGCTGTTTCCGAGGTCATCAAAACCGCCGGCTCGAACAGATGATGCTATTAATAAGATTAGAATTATTTTATAAATTATTTTCACTTCAACCCTCGAATGGTTTAGTAAGATACAACAACGGTTTTACTTAGATATTCACCTCCGTTGTCACTGTCTATAAAAATTTGATAAATATATACTCCCGGGCGCACAAGTGAACCGGATTCATCCCGCCCATCCCACACAACCGAATTTTCCGCAACAAATGCCGAAGATGCGGTCATTTCATTTATTAGATTTTTTATGAATCTTCCGGTAAGATCATAAACCTTAATTTGTAAATTTCTTGTCTCTTTTCCGATTAATGTTTTAGGTTCTGCTATATTGCCAAGGAAAAAAGTAATTTTAGTTTCATCATTTATACCGTCGCCATTAGGTGTAAACGGATTTGGGGCGACTTTAGAATTTACTATTAACTTTTCAGGAACGCCTGTGGTAACAACGCTCCAGCCTTGTACACCGTTATTTAAAGGAGAATCAAGCTGTTGATAATTATTGGCAATTTTATTGCTTACTGCTTTCACAATAAACGGATTTATATTAAGGAACGGAGTAGTGACGAATTTGATTTCAATAACTGAATTAGTCTTAACGGTTGTGGGAAAATAAATTCTAATCTGATCGGTTGAAATGCTCGACAAAACCGAAGCAGGAGTTCCATTTAAGAATACTCCGGTCAACTGAGACGGAGAAGGCGTCGAAATTATAAGAGAATCAATTCCATAGTCGCTCGATTCAAACTGAGCGTTTATAGAAAGAGTAAATTCTGTTTCTTTGAGCACAGGTACAAATTGTGGATTTATTTTAGTAACAACATCAGCAACTACTTTATTTGTATCATAATTAATTATTATATCGTCAATTCTGGGGGATAATAAATTGCCCGTTGAAAGATTAATTTGGTACTGAATGTACTGCCTCGGTTCAAATACATCAAACTGGCTGTCTGATTTACTTTTCGCCTCAGACCAATTACTCCAGGTTGAATCAACATTTGGATTAGCACCTGTGCGAAAACTAAATGAAGCTGATGTTCCCTGCGGTACATCACCAACGAACTCAAAGCTGCCTACATTAACTTTTTGGTTAAAATTTCGTACTGTGGAGACGTATTTTCCGGCAGGTAAAAATCCTTCGCCATAAACTTCTATTTCCGAAATTGCGGTGCTTGTATTTGGCGACATTACATCAATAACAATTTTAACATACCGGGCAACGTAAGGATTAAATACAGCGGTTTGAATTGTATCTACCGTGTTAGGATTTTCAAAAACTTTTTCAAGAGTAAGCGTATCGGTTCCAACAAATACCGAGTAAGCGCGGGGTCTTAAATTTGGATTTGGACCGAATGGAATTATTTTAACTTTTTTAATTGTCCTAAAAGCATCCAGATCAATTAAAATAAAAGAACCGCCGCCGGGCTGCGTGCCGGTTGCAGGCAGGAAGCTTATGAATGTATTTTTTTTGCCGTCAATAACTTTGCGCGGATTTGTAATGGCGGTATCTGTTGGAGGGGTTGCTGTATAGTAAACGTAAGCAAATTTTCCTTTTGCCAGATTTTCATTTTCACCACTTTTTAGTTCAAGTACGCCGGGAGTTTTATCAAACTCCACAAACGTTGTTGCAGAGGAATCGAATGATCCCGGGGTGTTAAAAGTAGTATCTATGAGAAAATTTTGTGCGCTTGTTTTATTCGTTAGGAAAATCGCACAAAATAGAACTAAGAGAGATAATAATCTAATATTCATGTGAGTAATATGAATTGATGATAAAAAGGGATTTTCAGAATCAATAACAGCTTGTAACAAAATTTCATGGATATCCGAAAGATTAAAAATTTATTGCATAAAAATAGAATGAATGAGATTAACAAACAATTGAATGGAAGTTAAAATATGCGAACTTTAAAGTATTTTTTTCACCGACTGTGGAATATCGGTTTACAAAGTTCATAATGTTTGTAAAATTTATATCAGTTTGTTAACGAACAAATTCAGAATTTAATTTCTTCTTAGTTCTGATCCCTAAATTCTAACTTCTAACTTCTTCTCCAATCAATTTATTTAACTAACAGATTGCCGTTTTCCATCAATTTTTTTCCATCGAGAAAAACTGTCGGTTTTTTTATTACTCCGTCAAGGTGAATAGGTACGTTTATGCTGCCGCCCATCGATACGTTATTACCGAGAGCTATATGAATTGTGCCCATAACTTTTTCATCTTCCAGCAGGACGCCGCTTAATTTTGCGCTGTCGTTCGTTCCAATACCGAATTCTGCAATGCTGCGGGCATCTTTGCCTACTTTATCTAATTGTTTTTTCAACTGAACCGCCAACGCTCCACCGGTTATTTTTGTTGCGTAACCGTCTTTAACTTCTATTCTAATGTTAGCATTTTTAATCAGTCCTAATCCAGCCATCGAACCGTCAACGACAAAAACACCGTTAGACGTGCCTTCAACCGGAGCTACAAATGTTTCGCCGGTAGGCAAATTTCCACTCTCTCCTTTTTTATGGAATAAACCTTTGCTCGCAAAAGAAGTGCGTCCTTCAATTGAAAAAGTTATGTCTGTTCCGGCAGGCGCGGTTATTCTTACAGTTTTTCCTTTTTCTAAAATCTTCTTAAGCTTTATGGAAAGCTTAGATATTTTTTTATAATCTGCGTTCATTCCCCTAATCATTATTTCTTTGGTAATGCCGGGAAATGTTGCAACCCTTACGCCGTTAAAAGATGCGCTTCTTCGTGCGTTTGTATGAGTTAATGATTTTGTTGTAGGGCAAAACACTACGTCAAATTTTTGCATTAATTCTGCAATTTCGTTAGATGGTTCTTCACCGTTAATTTTTCCGCTTTTCGTCTCAACAAGAAGCGCTGTGTAACCAAGCCGAACTGCGTTATCATACAACGCATAACCAATTTCTCTTTTTTGTTCATCGGTTATTATTAGAATGCGTTCGTTCTTTTTAACTGCCATACATGTTTTAATGGCTGTCACTGCTGCTGTATCAAGTTTCGTTATTTTCATTTATCTTTTTTTGTTTTGTTGTTAGAAAGGGAAACCAATATTAAGTTGAATTACGGCATTAAATCCGCCGCTGCTAATAAAATCTTTCATAGGGGCACTGCTGTTCTCATTTAATGTTAACTGTGTGCCATCACTAAGTTGAACAGTATCAATACTAAAAACCGAGTAACCGGCTAATCCTTCAAGCGAAATGTATTCATCTATGATTTCAAGAATAAATCCGGTGCCTATTGAATAACCTATAGATGCTTTATCAGTGGAATAATTTAAATAACTAGTTTGTCCACCCGGTTTATTTGTGGTTGTTTTAAAATTTACCTTGTTGAAGTGAACAGCTGCATCTATAACTTTCCAGCTTAAAGCGCCGGTAATTGTTGTGCCTAAATCTATCCCGGCTCCCCAGCCTCTAATATCAATTTCATAAGTTACGGAACTATTGCCCGAATTAGTGTAATGTATTTGCGCCGATTTTTTTTCTACCAAAGATTGATAAAAACCTTTGAACGTAAGTATAAGCCCGCTAAGGTTTGCCCTAAATAAATTTACTCCTACTCTATAACCTTTTACATTACCGAACTCACCCATTGGTTCTGATAATGAATCACTCCGGTTCTTATTAAAAACCCCAATGTAATTATTTAAACCTACAGGCTTATACATTTGTATGCTGTACCCGCCATAGCCGCCAACAAAACCGAGGCAGCCAAAACCAAAAGCCTGTGCATTCACTTTGCCGCTTAAAGCAACGAGAAATGTAAAGAGTAAAAGATATTTTATTTCGAAAGTGCGCATTAAGTATTTTTATCTGTTTCCTATGTTTAACATAATAATAAATTTGATTAAACGGAACTTATTATTTGAGTAGAAAGAGGTAAAAAAACTTTTAGTTTTATTATGATATCTTTTGAATTGGCTGTCCGTTCATTAGTTTGCGTCAGTTGACAGATTAACAATAAATATTTATTTCATCCCTCTCTCCAACCCATGTCCGCCCGGTCCCCTTTCTGACTGCCGGAGTAAAAAGGCAAACAACAAACCAAGAAAACCGAGAATAGAAAAAATCCACATTCCAACATTGTACCCGTCGGGATTTTGTGCCGTTGCATTGGATGCATCGTTAGCATATCCAATAATAATATTAAAAGAGAACAAACCTACGTTTTGAATCATAGTCATCAAACCGTATGCACTGCCGAGTTTCGATTCGTTCACAACAAGAGCTACGGAGGGCCACATAACTGCAGGGACAAGAGAAAATGCAATACCCATCATTCCCATCGGAAGAAGAAGATATTTAGGCAAAGCAACGCTTAAATCAGCAAAACCAATAGTGATGTTCAAAAAATCTTCGGGCATCATAACATCGGGCTTGCCAAATTTATAAGCCATCATTAAATAAACTGGTATTATGAGAAGCGAACCGAACATCATCAAATAGGAACGTTTGCCGAATCTGTCTGATAAATATCCGAAGATGGGTGTAAAAATCATGGCGGCGAGCGTCAACAAACTTGACAAGCTTCCGCCGACTTCGCGCGAAGTGTTATGAGCTTCTTGAAAAAATTTTACGGCGAAGGTTTGAAATGGAAACATCGCCGAATAAAACGTAACGCACAGTGCAGTAATAAACCAAAAGGACTTACCGAAACTGAATATCTCTTTTATAACAATTTTATCCTGGTTCCCTTCCTTCGGGAGTTCATAATTCTTGCTTGCATATAAATCAATAAAATAATAAAGAATGATGCATAACATTGCAAAAATACCGGCAGCAACTGTTATCCATAAAGGAGACTGCCAGTATGAATATAAATCTTTTCCCCAGCTTGGCGAATTTAATGCCATAAATGAACCGAGCCGCGCGACTGTTAAGTTTAAGCCGAATGCAAGGGAAAGTTCTTTTCCTTTAAACCATCTTGCAATAATTGTAGTAATCGCCACGATCATTGATTCTGCCCCAAGCCCAAAAATTA
>MNYQ01000070.1 GCA_001873185.1 Ignavibacteria bacterium CG2_30_36_16
TCTTCGAGATCCAAAATTTCCTGGGGCACTTCAAAATTACCCATGTGTACTCTCGAACCAGCTTCATCTATAACGTCAATTGCTTTGTCCGGCAGATGTCTGTCAGTTATATATCTTTCGCTAAGCTTAACTGCTGCTTCCACTGTGCTTGTTGAATAACGTACGTGATGATGTTCTTCATACTTAAATTTTATTTTTTCAAGTATCTGAATAGTTTCATCATAACTTGGCGGCTCTACCATTACTTTTTGAAATCGTCTGTCGAGTGCGCCGTCTGTTTCAATGAACTTTCTATATTCATCGAGAGTAGTAGCGCCAATGCATTGTATATCACCCCTTGACAAAGCAGGCTTGAACATATTAGAAGCATCAAGCGAACCGGAAGCTCCGCCGGCTCCAACAATTGTATGTAATTCATCTATAAATAAAATTACATCCCGTGCTTTTTCAAGTTCGTTCATAAGAGCTTTCATTCTCTCTTCAAACTGTCCGCGATATTTTGTGCCGGCAACAAGCCCGGCAAGGTCGAGTGTAACTACTCGTTTTTCATGCAAAATTCTCGGAACTTTACGCTGAACAATGCGTAAAGCTAAACCTTCCGCAATTGCCGTTTTTCCAACGCCAGGTTCACCAATAAGCACCGGATTGTTTTTCTTTCTACGGCTTAATATCTGCGCCACACGTTCAATTTCTTTTTCCCTGCCAACTACCGGATCAAGTTTATCTTCATTAGCAAGTTTCGTTAAATCGCGTCCAAAGTTATCGAGTACCGGCGTTTTTGTTCTTTCAACTTTTTTGTCCGGCGGCGGAATAGCATTTACCGATCCGGGAAAATCTTTAGTACCTCTATTACTTAACATAGAATTTATTTCTGCGCGGGCGGAATCATAAGTTATATTGAACTGATGAAGTATTTGTGTTGCAATATTATCTTCATCCCTTAGAAGAGATAATAATAAATGTTCGGTTCCAATTACATCCGCTTTGTAAATTTTGGATTCTATTTGTGTAATCTTTAAAACTTTTTCTGCTTGTTTGGTGAGGGGAATGTTTCCAATTGTTAAAGTTCCTCCCGATGTTCGTACGGTATCCTCAATCGCTTTTTTTAGTTTCATTAGGTCGCACTCGAGATTACGAAGGATGCGAACAGCAACACCCTGTCCTTCTCTAACAATTCCGAGTAACAAATGCTCTGTTCCGATGTAATCATGCCCCAGTCTTAATGCTTCCTCCCGGCTTAATCTAATTACATCCTGAAGCCTGTCTGAAAAATTAGTCTCCATTTTCAAAATTCCTTAATACGATAAATTTAACTTTTTAACAAATTTGATTCTTATTTAGTTCACTGAAACAATGCTAATATATATAGCAATTCCCGCAACCAAGATAGCAGAAAATTCAAATATTTGAAACTTCTTTATTATTCCAATCTTCTTTTTTCTTACCTCTTACTCCTTTTTTCCTATTTTTTTTTCTTACTTCTCAATTCCTATTTGACGCTGCTGCTAAATACTCAAAATAATAAGCGTTACTCCGGCAGCGAGTAAAGTTAGCGGGACTGTTCCGAATAATTCCTCTTTAAAAATTGCAACCGAGGCGATGAATCCGGCAAGGGCAGTAAAACCCATTATCCTTAAAACTATGTTCGATTCAATTTCCACCGGTGAAGTAATAATATTTTTTTTAATTTCTTCAATTACTTTCAACTGTTTTTCGTAATCACTTTCTAAGACTATTGTGCCCGTTGAAATTGTTAATGTAGATTTATCCTGTGCAAAAGCAAACGGAGTAACCGTAAGCATACATATAAAAAACAAAAAAAGTTTCATCTTATTTATTATTGTTTTGATTTTAGGTTGAAATGAAAACAAACTTGTATTAATATCTATTTTATTTGCTTAAAAAACAAATTAGTAGTAAAATTAGTTATCAAAAATTTATTATTGGAGAAAACTATGGAAGCATTAACCGGACTATCGGTTGTCATAATTATTGCAATTGTTCTTTTTCTTTTACTTTTCCTCTATTTCGTTCCTTTGGGACTTTTTATTACCGCTTATTTTTCAGGTGTAAAAGTTAAAATATTTAAAGACCTTGTAGGTATGCGTCTTAGAAAAGTACCGCCGGTAGTCATTGTAAGAAGTATGATTACAGCTACTAAAGCCGGTATCACAATTGATCAATCAAAACTTGAGGCTCACTACCTCGCCGGCGGAAATGTAATAAAAGTAATTAATGCATTGGTATCCGCCGATAAAGCAAATCTCGGTTTAACATTTGAACGCGCAACAGCTATTGACCTTGCAGGACGTGATGTTCTGGAAGCCGTTAAAATGTCTGTAATTCCTAAAGTGATTGAAACTCCGGTTGTGGCAGCAGTTGCTAAAGATGGTATTCAATTAAAAGCAATTGCAAGAGTAACCGTCCGCGCAAACATCGGGCGGCTTGTTGGCGGTGCAGGCGAAGCAACTGTACTTGCCCGTGTTGGTGAAGGTATAGTTTCAACCATCGGTTCTGCAATTTCGCATAAAGAAGTTCTTGAGAATCCCGATAAAATTTCAAAAGGTGTTCTTGCAAAGGGACTCGATTCCGGGACGGCTTTTGAGATATTGTCAATAGATATTGCAGACGTTGATATTGGACAAAATATCGGCGCAATACTTCAAACTGACCAGGCTGAAGCAGACCTAAAAGTTGCACGCGCTAAAGCTGAAGAAAGACGCGCCGCAGCTGTGGCAAGTGAACAGGAAATGATTGCAGAAGTTGCACGGCAGCGCGCTAAAGTGGTTGAAGCTGAAGCCGAAGTTCCAAGAGCTATGGCAGAAGCATTTCGAAACGGAAATCTTGGGATAATGGATTATTACAACATGAAAAACATTCAGGCAGACACTGATATGAGAACATCAATCTCAAAACCTGACCGCATAAAGGATAAAGAATAATAATGGAAGATGTATTTACAATACTAATATATCTCGTTATTATCATCAGCTTTTTTTCTTCCTTCTTTAAGAAAAAAGGAACTCCAAAGCCTCCGGCTCAAAACCGGAGGACTACGGAATACGATGATGAATATGTAACTCAAACGCAGCAAACGAAAAGCGACCGCAGTGAAGGGAATATACTTAATGAAATAGAAAATCTTTTTAAAGAAGATTACCAAGTGCAAAAACCCCAGCCGCCAATTATCAAAAAAGAAATTCCTGCGTTATCAAGGCAAACGACTCTTGAACAGCGTGCTTCAGATGAGCATCTCAAAACTCCATCCGAGCATAAAATGGAAACCGGTTGGGAACGACAGCGTAAACAGCTTCAGGAGCAGAAAAAGCAAATTAGTGATACTGTGGCTGCACAAGCTGCTAAGTTTGAAGAATTACTTTCGAGGAAACAAAGAACCGGAACAGAACGGTTTACCATTAACCATATCCGGGAGAAGTTGATAGACTCTGACAATTTAATTGAATATATGATTATTGGAGAGATTTTGGCTAAGCCAAAAGCTCGTAGACGATTTATTTGAAAAAGTATAAACTTAAAAAAATTAACCAGGAAACGGGCTTCACAGAACAGGCAATTGATGAAGCCCGTTTTACTATCAATTATAAAAACCAACTAAACGCCGCTCAGTATGAGGCTGCAAGCGCTGTCGAAGGAGCATATTTAATCATTGCCGGCGCAGGAACGGGTAAAACACGCACTTTAGTTTACCGCGTCTCGCGCTTAATTGAATCAGGTTACGATCCTCAATCAATTTTGCTTCTTTCATTCACCCGCAAATCAGCTAATGAAATGATGAACCGCGCCGCCTTAATTCTCGATAACAGATGTTCTAAAATTCTTGGAGGTACTTTTCATTCGTTCGCTAACTTTACTTTACGCAAAAATGCCAAAGCAGCGGGGCTTGATCCTTCCTTCACAATACTTGACCAGAGTGATAATGAAGATGTTATCAATCTTATACGTTCGCAGTCTGGTTTAATATCAAAAGAAAAAAGATTCCCTAATAAACAAACACTCAACAAAGTGTTTTCACTAAGCGTAAACACAGGCAGAAAAGTTGAAGAAATAATAGAAGATAATTATCCTCATTTTTTAGAACAACTTGACCTAATCCTCGATATTCAAAAAGTGTTTAATGATTATAAGCGTCGTAATAATCTCCTCGATTACGATGATCTGCTTCTCTATCTGCGTGATTTTCTAAACGATCCTTCCGGCAAAGCGCGGGCGCTTTTATCTTCAATAAAATTTGTAATGGTTGATGAATTTCAGGACACAAACAAACTGCAAGCCGATATTGTGCAGGGGCTGACAAAAGTTTCAAAAAATATAATGGTTGTTGGCGATGATTCTCAGTCCATCTATTCTTTCCGCGGCGCTAATTTTAAAAATATTTTTGAATTCCCGAAACTGTTTGAGAATGTAAGTATCATCAAACTTGAGGAAAACTTCCGAAGCACTCAAAGTATTTTAAATTTCGCCAATCATATAAATGACAGCGCTATTGAGAAATATACAAAAGTACTTTACACTAAGCAGGGCATCGGAGAATTGCCGCAGATAGTTGCAACAGCGAATGAAAATCTGCAATCAAAATTTATTGTTGAAAAAATTTTGGAACTTCGTGAAGAAAATATTCCGCTTAACGATATAGCAGTACTTTTCCGTTCATCATTTTCTTCGTTCGATCTTGAAATCGAACTTAAAAAAGCAAACATCCCATATCAAAAATTTGGCGGCATGAAATTTATCGAAACTGCACATATCAAAGACGTACTTGCGTTCCTTCGTATTGCTTCTAATCCAAAAGATGCAGTTAGCTGGTATCGTGTATTACTGCTTCATGAAGGAGTGGGACCCAAAACAGCACAAAAAATTCTTGACGAAATTTCTGCGGCACGTTTAACAATTAAAACCAACCCGGATAGCGCTCCCTCGTTCAAGTACAGTGAAAAACTTACGGAACTTTTTCAGTTGCTATATATACTGCATACGAAAAAAGAATTGCCATCAGAAAAAGTGCAGCGTGTTTTCGATTATTACCATCATCTGTTCAAAGCAAAGTATGATGATTGGAATAAGAGAAAAAAAGATCTTGAGATTTTTCACAACATTACTGAAAATTATAAATCGCTTGATAGTCTTCTTGCAGACATGGCTATTGAACCGATAATTGACAGTGTTGTTGACATAACCGCAGAAGACGGAGAAGAAGAATTTATTACTCTATCCACAATTCATTCAGCTAAAGGATTAGAATGGCATTCGGTGTTTATTATACATGCTGTTGAAGGCTTCTTCCCTTCCACCCGATCAATTGAATCGCTCGAACAACTTGAAGAAGAAAGAAGGCTTATGTACGTTGCGGCGACAAGAGCCAAGGAAAATTTATTTGTTACTTACCCGATGAATTTGTTCGACAGAGCTGCTGGAACAACATTATCAAAACCATCCCGCTTTATTTCGAATATGAACAATGAACTTGCAGAAGGCTGGCTGCTTGACGAGGACGAAGATGATTAACAGATATTGATGAGTTCGCTCCAAAAAGGTCATTCCCGTAAGTTGGCTAATCCCGCATGCGGGAAAGCAATCTGATTCATTTGTTGAGATTGCTTCGTGCTGCTGCCCTACTAATGACCGCTGTTTTGTCATTGCGAATGAGTCCTCGAATGAAGCAATCCCAAAGTATAATTTTGAGATTGCTTCGCTCCCAAAGCGTCGCTCGCAATGACTTTTCTCTTATGTCCATTGTACGTTAGATAATGCATACTACAATATCTGCGTAAGATGAATTACTAATTTTTTTAAAATACTAATTCAAACCTCTTGACAATATGCAAATATTGGCATATTATTGCATGCAATATTTAGCATATATGTATTGGGATCGAAAATGGAAACCAAAATAAATGTAATAAGAGCCTTGGCTGATGAAACTCGATTGAGAATAATGAACCTATTCATCAAAAGCGGGCGGGTACTCTGCGTATGCGAATTGA
>MNYQ01000054.1 GCA_001873185.1 Ignavibacteria bacterium CG2_30_36_16
CGTTCAAGACCGGTGACCGCGTCTAACGGCGTGCTTTCCGCGTAAGCAAAAAAGCGTAGCACAAGTTTGCGGCCCGGTCAATATAAAATGAAGACGAGATTGCTGCATTAGAAAGCGAATAACAGGATATCCCAATTATTAAGGGACTGTATTTATCGTCATTCGGGGTTTGGGAAATTTAATCGAAATAACCCTTGCTTTTTGCATATGTAAAAAGTAGAAGGAAATCTTTAAAATAAAATTAATTGCGGTGTTGTTTTTTAACATAACACGCCGTTAGGGCGCAAACGTTTCCCAATTGACGAAAGGAATTCATTGTGAGATACTTTTATCTATTATTATTTTTAATTATGTTTTATTCGTGCAAAGATAAAACAACTGAACCTGTTCTATCAACGCATGACTATATAGGTTGGGTAATTATATCTGATAGCACATGTGACCCAATTAAGAATTATTCGGGTGTAAAGGTTACAGTTATCCAAACTGGAGCAGTATCTTATTCCGATTCTGCTGGGCATTACAAATTCACAAACCTATCAACAGGTAATTATGACTTTTTATACGAATACAAAGATTACCCTCAATTCTATTTGCAGAACATAGCATTAAGCGGTATAAATGGCTCTGTAATTAAAGCAAAGGATTTGGATGAAATAAGTCCAAAGGCAACGCATACATTTATTCTTGATTCAGCAGTATATGGTTCAGCATATTCAACGAATAGCTCTCAGACTGACACAACTCTGAACCTATATTCCCGAAGATTTAATTCATTTCCAATCCGCTATTCAAATCATATAGATATCATAAGTAAATCTCAATCTAATTTAGATTACCTCTCTGGGAAGTATGATAAAATACTAGGATGGAGCTCTTCTAGTCTTGCCTATAAAACGACAGATTCTCTTTGGGAGACCTTTTCATATGATTCACTAAAACATTGGGGTTTCAAAAGTGGTGATTCAATTTGTATAAAATATTATGCCGTGAATTCGATCTCTTACTATATAGATAAAACCACAGGGAAAAGGATTTATCCATACATAGGAAGTGAATCAAACGTTTATGCTACAAAACTTAAATAATACTTAAACACCCTAACTCGCGCCTCAACCCCGACCGCTGAAACGATTCGGTTGTTTTGAGTTTTTGGGTTTATATTTTCGTTCGGGGGTTTTGTGCTAAGATTCTAAATAAATTAACAATTAAATAATTATGGCGATTGGTGCTAACCTTGCGGAGCTTTCTTGGCGGCGGGTTAGGCGCCACGCCGTTATATGCCCATAAAAAAGGTTGAAAATTAAAATTGGTTTTAATAAAATTGTGTATACGATAATAATATACGTTTATGGTGAACGAAATATTTGAACAATGTGAAGGTTTTGATTGGGATGAAGCCAATTCAGAAAAGAATTGGATTAAACATAAGGTTTCTAAAATTGAATGTGTACAAGTATTCTTCAATCTTCCTTTAATTGTATCTGATGATGCAAAACATTCTGTTTCTGAAAGACGATGGTATTTGCTTGGCAGAACTGATCAGAATAGAAAATTATTTATTGTATTTACAATAAGAGAAAATTTAATTCGAGTTATTTCCACAAGGAATATGAACAAAAAAGAAAGAGAGATTTATGATGAAGAAATTAAAAAAGATTCCGAAGTTTAAGAACGAAGGAGAGGAAAGAGAATTTTGGGCGAAGAATGATTCAAGCAAATATATTGATTGGTCAAAATCAAAAAGAGTGAACTTCCCTAATTTAAAACCATCTACCAAAACCATATCATTAAGACTTCCTGAACATTTAATTGATAGTCTTAAAAGCCTGGCAAATAAAAGAGATGTTCCTTATCAATCTTTAATAAAGATTATATTAAAAGAAAAAATTGATCAAGAATTAAGGAACAGTGCATAATTACAATTTAGTAACTCACCTAACGCAAAAATTGTCCGTTGGCTAACGGACGAAGCGGTAGCTTCGTAAAAAACATCCGTTAGCTAACGGACTGACGGAGGATATCCCAATTATTAAGGGACTGTATTTATCGTCATTCGGGATTTAGAAAATTTGATCGAAATAACCCTTGCTTTTTGTGGATGTAAAAAGTAGAAGGAAATCTTTTCCCGCAAGAAGCGGGATTGGTGCCCAAAATAATTAATACGGCGGTGTTGTGTTTTAATAACTTGTCCCGTCCGTTAGCCAACGGACTGACGGATAACACGCCGTTATACTCCCTAAGTAAACATTGGTAGTAAATGAATCCAAAATTCTTTAGATTTAAAATAAAATAATGGAAAGGTAAAGAAAATGAATCAATATGTAATAGATGCAAGAATTAAAGATGGATACTTGTCTCTAAAGGATTTACCATTTAAAGAGGAAACAGAAGTAAAAGTTATCGTGATTCCCAAAATCAATTTTAGGGAGTTGTCCTTCTTAAAGGTCAGAGAATTAACTAAATCAATAATGGGAAACATTTCTGATGATATTATTTCTGAACGAGAAGAAGAATGAATCTTTTTCTTGATACTAGTGCAGTGGTCAAAATATATCACCAAGAAAAAGGGACTGAAAAATTCACACGGTATTTAACTGGAATATCTGAAGAATTATTCTTAACAACATCAGATTTAACTAAAATAGAAATTCATTCTGCATTGTTGAAAAAATATAGAGAAAACCAAATTGATGATAAAAATTTAGCAGAAGTTTTTCTATTGGTTGACAAAGATTTTCAAAAGTTAAGTATAATTACCGTTGACCGTTTTATTAAAAATATCGCTTTATCTATGATTGATAGTCTGGGATTAAAACATAGTCTGAAAACCTTAGATTCGCTCCAATTAGCATCCGCAATATTTTCCAACAATTATTCACGAATTGATTATTTCGTTTCATCAGATAAAAAATTTCTAAATATAGCTAAAGAATTTTTTCAAATATTAAATCCAGAAGAATTATAAATCTAAGCATATGGGGGTATAACCAGTTTCAAGCGAATAAATTAAAAGTAAACGTTTAAAAATCTCATATCGAAGTTCTGCAAAAGAGGAAAAAGGTTTGAATTGTTCGTGATAAATTTTACCCGTCATTATTCTGCCGAAGGGAACTTACATGTTTACAAGAATGTCTGTTTCTTTAAATAGACCAAATCACGCGGGCGGATTTCGTTTTCGCAAATGAACGTGATCTCATCTCCCTTTTGTGCTGAGTCAGCTTCAACATCATTTTTGAGAAAACTTTCAAGTTTCAGTTCAACTACGCCGGTTGTTGTGCCAATAATATAAATGCTATCGCCCGCTTTTATTTCTCCCGCCTCTAAAAGAACGTGGACGGCTTTTGCTTTTTTAAAATAATTGATGACCTTTCCCCTGTATTCTTTTTTTGTGGTTGCTTTGCTTCCGTAAATGCCCGCGTATTCTTCCGAGCCCGGTTTGCCAAAATAAAAACCAGAGGAGAAACCGCGGTTGTAAACTTCTTCAAGTTCTATTAACAATTGTTTTTTAACTTCGGATGTAAGTTTTCCTTCAAAATATAAATCAATTGCTGTGCGGTATGCTTTTACTGTTTGCGCTACATATTCGGGACTTCTTTTTCTCCCCTCTATTTTGAAGCTGTCTATACCTGCTTCAAGCAACAAATCGATATACTCGATTGAACATAAATCTTTTGGCGAAAGCACGTAATCGTCACCAAGCAGCATTGATTTATGAACTGTGGCATCATGTACTTCAAACTCCCGCCGGCATGGCTGAACGCATTCTCCCCGATTAGCGCTTTTACCAAAGAGATGATGGCTCATAAAACAGCGCCCGCTAACGGCTATGCACATTGCCCCGTGAACGAATGCCTCGATTTCAAGATCGGTATTGGCGCGTATTTTTTTTATTTCATCGAGTGAACATTCGCGGGCAAGCACAACACGTTTTGCGCCGAGCGATTTATAAAAATTAGCACTTACAGAATTTGAAACGGAACCCTGTGTGGAAATACAAAACGGCATATTCTGTTCGCGGCATTTCTGTGCAACAGCTAAGTCCCAGCAGATTACTGCATCAACGCCATTTTTTTTCGCCTCCGAAATTATTTCATCTACTTCTGCAAGTTCTTCTTCAAAAACTATCGTGTTTAAGGTTAAGTAGGTTTTAACGTTTTTTGATTTGCAGAACTCAACAATTTTATCAAGTTCTTCAAGTCTAAAGTTGACAGCTTTGGCGCGCATATTTAGTTTCTCTACGCCAAAGTAAACTGCATTAGCGCCCGCATTAACAGCCGCCGTAAGCATTACCCAATCTCCAGCCGGAGCCATTAACTCCGGCGGTTTTAAATTTGAATTTGGTTTTTCGATTTGAACATGAGGATTTTTCTTTTGGTTCTTATTTTTTGTTTTACCACTCTCCGGCATATCTATCTAATTCTTCTTTCCTTTTTCATCTTTTCAAATCATCTGCTTTTTAAAAATTCATAGTCATTAAATGAAAATCACATGACCGATGTACGACCAAATTTATGAGTTCTCTCTAAAAAGGTTATTCTTGTCATTGTCTGTTAACTAATGGACAATGACTTTTACTTATTGGATCATTTTAAGAGTGAACTCATTTGTTAGCTTTTTTCTTCCCAGACTTTTGCAATTTCAACAATGCACTGCACTGCTGTTTCCATATCCTGAATAGAAACCCACTCAAGTTTAGAATGGAAACTATGTTCGCCCGCAAAAATATTTGGCGTAGGCAGCCCCATAAAGGATAATCTCGCACCGTCAGTTCCGCCACGAATAGCCTGTTTAATAGGCTTAATACCGAGCCGTTCCATTGCTTCGACTGCATTTGCCTCAACTTCCGGATGCTGATCGAGAATTTCTTTCATGTTACGGTACTGTTCAATTACTTCAAAATTAAACTGTGAACCCGGATATTTTGCTACAGTTTTTTCAACAAGATTTTTAAGAATATTTTCATATTCCTTCAACTTAGTGGTTACAAAATCTCTAATGATAAATTTTAGCGTTGTCGATTCCTCATTGCCGTTAAAAGAAACACAATGAACATAACCTTCACGGTTTTCTGTTGTTTCGGGTGATAGAGAATCTTTCGGCAGGCTCTCAATCAAAGCAGAAGCTACTTTAACCGAATTGATCATTCTGCCTTTTGCATAACCCGGATGTATGTTCTTTCCGCGGATTGTTATCAATACAGCATCGGCGCTGAATGTCTCGGTTTCAACTTCGCCCCGGCTTTGACCGTCTACAGTATAAGCATACTTAGCGCCATACTTTTTAACATCAAATTTTTCGGTGCCTCGTCCCACTTCTTCATCGGGAGTAAAACAAACTTTTATTGGTCCGTGTTTTACTTCGGGATGCTGCAAAAGATAATTTACCGCATCCATAATTTCTGCAACGCCGCATTTATTGTCAGCACCCAAAAGAGTTGTTCCGTCTGTGGTGATGATATCATAACCAATCATATTTGCAAGGTCGGAGTTTTCGCTTGCTTTAATTATTTGTGTTTTGTCGTTCGGTAAAATAATATCGCCGCCCTTATAGTTTCGGTGAATAACGGCATTAACATTTGCGCCTGAAACGGCAGGCGAAGTATCAACATGTGCAATAAAACCTATAGCCGGCACGTCTTTATTTGTATTGGAAGGCAATGTTGCCATTACATATCCATGTTCATTCATGTGAGCATCTTGCAAACCCATTTCTTTTAATTCATTCGCAAGGTCTTTCGATAGAATTTTTTGTTTATCCGAACTTGGAAAAGTTTTCGAATCCTCATCCGATTGAGTGTCATATTTAACATATTTTAAAAATCTGTCAATGCATGTGTACTTATAATTTGTGTCGAACATTTCTATCCTCGCTTTTTTATAAAATTGATGTTAAAACCTATGGAAAATGATGTTTAGTAGCAAGTTTCTTATCTGGGTCTTAGAAAATATTTTGATAAACTAATTTATTAATTGAAACTAAAATAATATACTCAAAAACCAGGAGTCAAAATGAACAATAAGCTGCTTATAAAGTTTTTATCTTTTTTTATACTGCTTTCTTTTT
>MNYQ01000232.1 GCA_001873185.1 Ignavibacteria bacterium CG2_30_36_16
TTAACCGCGCTTGTTGAGTTTAGCAGGATAATTAACTCCAGTTTGGATCTTGATTTTATACTCGGTAATGTTTTACTAACATGTATGGGTAAATATTTAAGCTCACGCGGTTTAATTGCATTGCATCAAAATGGAAATTATGTTGTTAAATCGGTTAAAGGGCTGCCTGATAAAGTTTTAAAACTTTTTCCTAATCTAGATAATGATGAGGAATTTCTTGATAGTCTACAATTCAAATCCTTCCTAAAAGAAGCCAGGTTAGCTGTTGTAGAACACCTTCAGTCATCAAGCGGCTGTATCGGATTTCTTGCGCTCGGTGAAAAATTAAATAAAACCGAATACTCTGAAGACGACATCGAATTCTTAAAAACAATTTTAAATATTGCTTCAACGGCTATCCAAAACTGTCTTGTACTAAATGAACTAAAATTAGTTAACCGTGTTCTTGATTCCCGAATTAACAGGCTTAACTCACTATTCGAGTTGAGTAAAGAATTCGGTATGTTCTCCGAAACAAATAGAGTTGCAAAACTGCTTGTGTATTCGGTGATAGGGCAGTTTCTCGTTTCAAAGTTTGCAGTTGTTACTATTGAAGGAAACGGCTTAAAAATTCTCGAATCAAAAATTGCAAATGATCTACTGTTAAGTGCATTAAAGCTGCATGATATTTCTCTAATTGAAGAACCTCTTGCAAATGAAAAAATAAGAAAATTTAACAGCGGTTTAGCCGACCTTGGAATCGAACTTATTGTGCCGATGCAGATTCAGGGAAAGTCGCGCGGTCTTATTTTACTTGGCAAAAGAATTAACGGAGCAGAATATACAAGCGGCGATATTGAATTTATTTATTCGGTTGGAAGCCTCGCAATTATTTCTCTCGAAAATAGAAAATTATTTAAAGAAGCTCTCGAAAAGCAAAAGATGGAAGAGGAGCTGGAAATTGCAAGGGACATTCAGCGAAACCTCCTTCCTAAAAATATTCCTGCCTTCTCAAATTTTGATATTGCGGCGGTCAACATATCATCAAAGCAGGTGGGCGGTGATTATTACGATATAATAAAACTCGATGATAAAAATTGCTGCGTCGCAATTGCGGATGTCTCGGGGAAAGGGGTTCCTGCATCGCTCTTGATGGCAAGTATACAGGCTTTCTTAAAAGTTATTTGCAAACAGGGAATGAACATTGATGAAGCCACGGCGGTACTGAATGATTTGACAACCGAAAATACATCCGACGGAAAATTTATTACTTTCTTTTGGGGGATATTAAATAATAACGAAAGAACATTTGAATACACAAATGCAGGACATAACCCGCCTCTGTTAGTTAGAAATAGAAAAATTTCTAAGCTTGAAAAAGGAGGAATTATTCTTGGCGTTATGAAAACAATGATGCCATATTTGAAAGAAACAGTGCAGCTTCAAAAGGATGATGTGCTGGTATTGTTTACAGATGGAATATCCGAAGCAATGAACAGAAACGGCGAAGAATATTCGGATGAACGACTCGAACATCACACTTTAACCATAGCCGAAAAATCTGCAGGTGAAATTTTATCTTCCATTCAAACCGAAGTACAAGGTTTTACTTCGGGAGCAGCCCAGTCAGACGATATCACTATTATGGTGATTAAAATTAAATAATTAGTCTATGTTTTTTACCTATTATTACTCTTACTATATTTAACGAATTGTGAACGACTTAAAAAATTATTACATAAAGAACGAAAAAAAAATACTTGGCTTCATTACCGCCAGTCTGCTGTTGGTTGCAATCCTCAACATCTACTTTGTAATTGAAGTTAATTCAAGCAGCAACGACGAATGCCTTTGGATTCAACATATTTCAAAAGAGAAAAAAGAAGAAATAATTTTTAATCGGGTAAAAGTAGATGGAGTCGCATGGCAGGCGGGCATAAGAGACGGGGATGGTTTTGTAGAAATTGAAGGGCACAAAATAGTTGATGTATTGGTAGCGCAGAGAATACTAAACAAGTTTGAATCCGGAGATACGGTAAAATATGTAATTGAAAAAGAAGGGAAATTAATTCCCACTTATGTTCGGTTAAAAAAAGTTTTTAATCTAGGCGCTTTTGCCTTTTCACTGCTCGGATTAATTTGGTTATCTATTGGATTTATCGTGCTCGTTTCAAAACCGGGCGGAAGAGTGCAGCATCTATTTTATTTAATAGGTGCGGCTTTAGTTGTTATGCAGTCCTCCAATTTAATTACAGATTTTAACAACTTCATCCAGATAAATCCGCTGACTATCTTAATCGATGTAATGTGGATGTTAGGCGCATCATTTCTTCCGTTTTTGCTTATTGAGTTTTTTTGGTTGTTCCCCCAGCCATTTAAATTGATGAATAAAAAGTGGGTCAAAAGGTCATTTGTCATTTTACCAATTTTAATTTTCGCTGTGGGAATTGTAATTCGTGCGGTATTAGTTTATTTAATCTACGCCCGCAAGGTCAATGATTTCAATCAAATTATTTATGCTAATGTTAATCTAATTTTTTATAATAACCTTACCGGCGTTGCTTTTCTAATTGGTTTAGTTTCGTTAATCATAAATTACCGCCGTCTCGATAAAGAAAGCCGTAAGCCTTATTTAATAATACTTTTTTCATATATAATCGGATTAGCAGGGGTTTATTACACAGCTTTTCTGGCGCCGGTAATTGCCGATACAGTTTTTAACTCGCCCGAACTTTACACACCAATAATTTTAATTATTCTTATTCCTATTTCGTTCACTTATTCCATCTTCAAATATAAATTGATGGATATAACCGTGTTTGTAAAAAATGCAGTAACATACGGCGCCGCAACTTTAACCGTTGCCGCAATTTATTTTATTGTTATTTATCTTCTCGGACAAAGTATTAGCAGCGCGATTAGTACAGAATATCAAGGAATAATAGCAGGATTAATGTTTGTTGCTTTCGCATTGATCTTTCAATCTACAAAAGACAGATTTCAGGATTTTCTCACTAGAAAGTTTTACCCCGAGCAGTTCATTCATCAAAAAGTTTTAATGAAATTCAGTAATGAAGTTTCAACGGTTGTTGGACTTAATAATATCCTAGATTCAATGCATAAAACATTTGTTGAAGCATTGAAGATTAACACATTTGGAATATTTTTAAAAGAAGAACGAAGCAGTGATTTTAAACTCTTGCGGGCAACCGGTATTTCCATTGAAAAATGTGAAATAAAAAACTCTCAAATTTTCTCATTCGTCATTCAAAAACAGATGGACGGAACTAACATAGTAATCGAAAGAGTGGATTTTGAAAATGTATTTCCTGATCAGGTGGATATATTAGTTCAAGAAGAAATTTATACAATTATTCCGATGTTAATTAAAGGTAAGGTTATTGGTTTACTTCTATTCGGTTTAAAATTTAGCGGTTCTCAGTTTGCCGGTAAAGATCTCGATCTTCTTTGTGCTTCTGCAAATCAGGCTGCTATTGCTTTGGAAAATGCACGGCTTTATAAATCGGAAGCCGAAAAATTAAAACTCGACAGAGAAATTGATCTTGCTCAACAGATTCAGCAAAGCCTTCTTCCCAAATGTATTCCTGAAATTGGCGGACTTGATATTTGCGGAGATATGTTTCCGGCGATGCAAATTGGGGGAGATTATTATGATCTGATACCGTTCTCAAATTCAAAACTTTTTGTCATCGTCGGTGATGTTTCCGGCAAAGGATTATCGGCTGCTTTATACATGGCAAAAATTCAAACGATGGTTCAGGTAATTTGCAAGGATTATAAATCGCCGAAGGATATTCTCGTCGAAATAAATAAAAAATTATATCTATCTTTTGAACACCATTGGTTTGTTACAATGATAGTAGCGTTATTTGATTTAGAAACTCAAACTGTCACTGTTTGCCGCGCAGGTCATGTTCCGCTGATAAAAGCGAAGAATGGCTCTGTGGAAATATTGCGCGACGGCGGACTTGGTGTTGGTTTGGAAAAAGGTGAAATATTCGGAAGGACTTTAAAAGAATATCAACTTCCTTTAATACCCGGCGATATTTATGCTTTTTATTCCGACGGCATAACTGAAGCAATGAATGAGAAGGAAGAATTTTTTGGTGAAGAAAAATTGTGTGAAATTATGAGCCGAAAATTAGAATCGCCTTCAACTGAAATTATGAACGAACTCTGGAAAAATTTAAAAACTTTTAGAGGCAGTGCGGAACAAAATGACGATATGACTATGGTTCTCGTAAAGATGAAATAAAAAAATAATTAGTACTAAATAGAAATAAGGATATAAATAAAGATGAAGTGCCTACTGTTAATTTTAGTTTCTGTTAGTTTATTTGCTCAGGAATTTAATTTCGATAAAGAATATATTTTTAACGAATTGAAAGGCTATCAAAAACTTTCAAAACTGTCGAAGGTTCAGTATCCGGGAGATCAATCTATTGACGTAAAATATTATAAACTTGATTTGAACATCACTAATAATCCAAACTATTTATCCGGAGCGGTTTCAATAATTTTTACACCCGCAACATCAAACATAAACTCTGCATTTTTCGATTTGCAGAATAATCTTCAGATTGATTCGATTCTACTTAATCAAAGTGTGAATCCTGCGTTTACTCATTCTTCAAATAAAATAAATATAAGTTTAGATCGTTCATATTCATCAAGCGAGCAAATAAGCATTATTATTTATTACAGAGGAGTTCCCGGTTCAAGCGGTTTCGGAAGTTTTGAATTCAGCACTCACAACAACGGAACGCAGCCGGCTATATGGACGTTAAGCGAGCCTTACGGCGCAAGCGATTGGTTCCCGTGCAAAGATACTCCGGCAGATAAAGCAGATTCTTCGGATGTTTATTGCACTGTAAATAGTAATTTAAAAGTTGTGTCGAACGGTTTACTTATCGAAGTTGTTGATAACGGCAACAACACAACTACTTATAAATGGAAAAACAGTTATCCGATTGCCCACTATCTTATCTCGCTCGCAATTGCAAACTATTTCGAATATACAAATTACTTTAAATATTCACCGACCGACTCAATGCCGGTTGTGCATTATATCTATCCCGAAAATTTCAACTCCCAGCTTCAGCAGCAGCTTAACAAAACAGTGGAAATGCTTCAAGTGTTCAGCGACAAATTTGGATTGTATCCTTTCATTAACGAAAAATACGGACATGCACAGTTTGGATGGGGAGGCGGAATGGAACATCAAACGGTTGCGTCAATGGGTTCATTCGGTTCCGGTATTGTTTCCCATGAGCTTTCGCATCAATGGTTTGGTGATATGATCACATGTAGAGATTGGCAAAACATCTGGCTTAACGAAGGTTTTGCAACCTATTCCGAAGGTGTTTACATCGAAGCTGTTCAGGGCAGTACGCAATATTTAAATTATATTACAAATGAGATGACTTATGCCCGGCAGGCAGTCGGCAGCATATATCTCCAGGATATAAGTTCCGTCGGAAGTATTTTTAATTATTCACGGTCTTACGCAAAGGGTGCTGTTGTTCTTCACATGCTGAGAGGAGTTCTTGGAGATTCACTTTTTTTTAGCACTTTAAAAACATACGCAAATCATCCGGAGTATAAATATGCTACGGCTATAACGGAAAACTTTAAAGATGTTGCGGAGAATATTTCAGGTCAAGATCTCGATTACTTTTTCAACGAGTGGATATATGGTGCAAATTATCCCAAATACAATATTCAATGGGGATATAAAGCACAAAGCGGTTCCGGCAAATTTGATGTAACGGTTAATATCAATCAGCAGGTGAACAATGATCCGCCCTTCTTTACAATGCCGATTGAGTTAAAAATAAAAACTGTTTCGGGCGATACAATTATATCTGTCTTTAATGATCAGCAGCAGCAGACGTTTAATTTTACTGTGAATGCTCAACCAAACGGATTTCAATTTGACCCGGACAATTGGATTTTAGATGATGCAGGGATCGTGATGGATGTATATTCAATAAATAATCCAAATAGTTTTTCACTTGCCCAAAATTATCCTAATCCGTTCAATCCTTCAACGGTTATTGAATACACACTGCCGAAAA
>MNYQ01000140.1 GCA_001873185.1 Ignavibacteria bacterium CG2_30_36_16
CAGCGAAGCAGAAGAGCCTTTAGAAATAACAGAAAGAAATGAAGCTAAAGAATTTTTAATGAGGGCAATTAAAGGGCTGGAAGAGCGCGATAGAATGATACTTACGCTTTACTATTTCGAAAATCTTAATTATAAGGAGATTGCTCATCTTTTAAATATAACCGTATCCCGTGTTTCTCAAATCCATTCAAGAATTATATCATCACTAAAAACAAAACTCGTATGCCTCCAGGATTAATAATGACCGAAACTGATTCTAAAAAGAATGTTTACAAAAACTATCTTCAGAATATCCGAAACCTTCCCTCTATGCCTTTGGTGATGGTGGAAGTTTCCAAGTTGTTAACTAACCCTATGACAAGCGCAACCGATCTGGGCAGGCTTATCGGGAAAGATCAGGGATTAGTAGCTAAAATTTTAACCGTTGCAAATTCGCCGTTGTACGGACTTCCGAGGCGTGTTTCCACAGTAGAATTCGCTATTGTAATCCTCGGTTTTGATCAGATAAAAAACATTGTTATAGCTCTTTCAATGATCGAAGCGTTTCAAAGCACAAGTGATGAATTCTGGAACCGCGATGAGTACTGGCGCCATTCGCTTCTAACAGCTACTGCTTCAAAGAAGATAGCTGATGAGTTAGGTTATCCCCGTTCCGGTGAAGCTTTCACTGCCGGGCTGCTGCACGACCTTGGCATATCGGTAATGCAGCGTTATCTAAATAACGAATTTAAAATTATTAGCAGAATAGTAAGCGAAACAGGAATTAGTTACCTCGCTGCCGAAGAAGAGACTCTTGGTTTAACACATCAGGATGTTGGAAGATTTTTAACCGATAAATGGAATTTACCGCAAACGCTCGGAGATGCAATTTTATACCATCATCAGCCTTCTAATTCGGAACAAAACAGAGTGCTCTCTTCAATTGTTCACCTTGCTGATTTTATGACGCAGGTTCTTCAAACCGGTACTTTTAGATGGGATGAAAATTATAAGTTCGATGAAAATGTTCTCCACATACTAAATATGGGGGACGCATCATCACTTCAAAAGTTTATTGAAAGCTATGAAGAACTTTTTATTAAACATATGGAGATATTTAAATAGTGGAAGAACTAATTTTTAATATTGCCGAAAGACAGGGTAAGAGAGAAAAAACAGAACTTGTTCTGATGAATATTTATAACCTGCCCCCGATACCCAAAATTATGCAGGAAACAATTCAACTTCTCGATAATAAAAATACACGCACTGTAGATATTACAAAAGTAATTAGTAAAGATCAGAGCCTTGTCTCTAAAATTTTAACAATTGCTAATTCACCTCTATACGGGCTTCAGCGTAAAGTATCGTCAATCGATTTTGCAATTCTTGTTCTCGGTTTTAGTGAAATAAGAAATATCATTTCCGTTCTCTCAATGATGGAATCATTTAAAAATAAAACCGATAATTATCTCGATCAAAAACAATTATGGCTTCATTCCTTCCTGACGGGAAGCGCATGCAAACGTATTGCGGACGACCTGCAAACCGGCAACGGCGGTGAAGCTTTTATTTCCGGTTTTCTTCACGATATGGGAATTTCAGTTATGCACCGATTCTTCCATTCTAATTTTGTGCAGGTAGTTAATCTCGTTAATAACGAAGGATTATCTTATCAGGATGCAGAGTTTGAAATCTTCGGGCTTGATCATCAACAAGTTGGGTACTTCCTCGTAGACCGCTGGAATTTTCCTAAAACTTTGACCGCTGCAATTCTACACCATCACGCTCCCGAGAACAGCGGAGATAATTTGGATCTCACATCCGTTGTTCATTTGGGCGATTTTATGACAAGGCAACTTGATGCAGGCGTATTTGAATGGGATAAAGATTTAGTATTAAATGAAGCAGCTTTAAAAAATCTCGGTTTTCAATCTGAAGAAGCAGCGGTTAAGTATATAGCCGGTTATAAAGAAATGTTCGAATCACAAAAAGAAGCGGCAAGGTTTTTAAGTTGAAACTGATAAAAGAAAATACTTTCGGTTACGAAACTCTTTATGAAACTTTGCAGTATTTGCCCGGGTCGAAGAAGAAAACGGGACGATCTACCGCATTAATTAGCACAAGCAGTGCCGACAGAGGCAACCTGCTCGAGAAATATTCGCACGCATTTCAAAATCTGGCTTCTCTCGAACGGCAGCTAAAAAAGTTTACTACCACTGAAGAAGTAATGGGGCTTTTCTCCAATTCTTTAAAAAGAGTTTTAACATTAAAAGAAGCTGCAATTTTTTATTTCGATGAATCAGGCGCTATTCTTACACCGGTTGTCAAAACAACGGCTCCGGTTTCTACCCACTTTATAAATACTGCCAATAAAGCAGGAATTTTAGATTGGATTTTCGATTCCGGACGACCAACAGTTGTGCCGGAATTTGATAATTTTAAAGCATCCGGAGCAAGACTTAGTTATTTATTAATTCCTATTATTGATGACAAAAAGAAAAAAGGCATCCTTTCAATTTTAACCCCTCAGCCTGCATTTGCAGTTAACAGTATTGAAGATCAGTTGATTGAAATAATGTTGTCGCTGGTGTTTGCAAAATTGGAGAGTTTTCGTAGAAGGGAAGAAATGCAATCTGCTTACAACGAGCTTCAGGTTTATCAATCAAAACTTTCTAACGATTTTAAGCTTTCTGCGATAGGAGAACTCACCACAGGGATACTTGAAGATATACTTTCTCCTTTACAGGTAATAATGAGTTATACCGATTTTTTAAGCAATGACACTAATGTTGACGATAAAATTTCTGCTGCGATCAAATCTCAGGTTAAAAAAGTTGAAGCAGTTGTGGAAAGGCTTGTAAAGTTTGCAAGCCTCGAAGATGGAAAATTTAAACTTCAACCGTGCAACTTAAATAGATTGATACAAGAATATCATAAAGTAATTGCTACTACGCTTCGCAATGATAATTACGAATGTATTATAGATTTTGAAAACGACATTCCTTCTATCCTTAGCAGTCCAAATTACATTTATCAACTGCTTACAAATTTATTCGGGCTGATCAAGTCATCTAAATCAGGCGGCGGTATTTTAATTCAGACAAAATATGTTAATGAAAAAGTGCTTGTAAAAATTATAACAACCGATCATAATCCAATGTTAAATAGCAGCGCCGCAAAAGGTAAAGAAGATATTAACTTACAAATAATCAGTAATCTTATGCGCAAACACGAAGGATATGTACAAACCGATTCCAGCCCTAAAGCAGGTTCGGTGGTTGTCTTATCATTCCCCTTAAAAAGAAAAATAAGAGGATGAAAAATATTACCGCAATATCATGTATGCTAATTGTAATTTTTTCGACAGATGTTTCCCCGAAGACTGACACTCTATTTGTTGAGAATATTATCAACTTGCAGGTGATGGAAACCAGACAAAAAAAACATGATGAGCTGCTCGGTAATAAAATTGAAAACAAGCTGCATGCAGAAGCGAAAAGCACAACCGGCAGCAATAAGGAAAAAGAAGCCGCAGAATCATCAAGCAGCTTAACTACAAAAATTACAATACTTGCTTCTGCTTCGGCGGGACTTTTTCTTTTCGTTTTTGTTAGAAGAAAAAAACTAACCGGAAGTGATGACACAAAAAAACTTAAGGAAAATATTAAGATGATTCGCCAAGAAAAAGTGTTCCGCCTGAATGATACTAAAATGAAAAAGACCCGCATCTTAATTGCAAATGAAGGTTTGCATTTTAACAATAATAACGTTTCGCAGGTTGCCAGGAAGTTTCATATCTCTAAAGGCGAACTGCAGCTTGCTGCCCGCTTAATGCAAAAAGCGCCGAACACAATTAACAATAAATTTTTCGCTTGAAGGAGGAAAAAAATGATTAAAGGAATTTATCTCGCAGGACGAAGCTTAAATACACGCACTAAAAATATGGACATCATAGCGAACAACCTTGCTAACATAAGTACTACCGGTTACAAGCGCGAAGTGCCGTTTTCCGAAATTCTTACGGAGGAAGGGAAAATAACTATTCGCAAGTTTACGGATTATAAACAGGGCGAGCTATTACCAACTTCAAATCCCTTTGATCTTGGCGTGTTTGGAAACGGCGCTTTCGTAGTTCAAACAGACAGAGGCGAAGAGTTAACACGTGACGGACGTTTTAAAATTGACGACGAAGGGTCTCTTGTAACTAACGACGGAAATAAAGTTATGGGAAAAAACGGCGAAATTAATATTAGCGATTTAATGCTCGGACAGGATCAAACAATTTCAGTTACCAGCCTGGGCGAAATTAAAGTTGGTAAAAACGTTGTTGATACTTTATTGATGGCAAAGTTAGACGGCAGCCGCGAGTATAAAAGAACAAGCGGTTCTAATTTTACACCAGCCTATGGCGAGTTTGATTATGCTAACGAAGAAGAGTATCAAATTACACAGGGTTATCTCGAAGAATCAAATATAAATCCTATAATTGAAATGGAAGCGATGATACAAATTAATCACGATTATGGTTCGTCGCATAAAGTAATTAACATACTCGATCAAAGCTTAGAAAAAGCTAACGAGATGGGAAGAGTTTAAATAAGGAGTTAAATTATGCCAACAAGAGCGTTACGTACTGCTGCTTCCGGAATGTATGCACAGCAGTTGAACATCGAAGTTATTGCAAATAACATTGCAAACGTTAATACAACCGGCTTTAAAAAGAACAAAGCCGAGTTTCAGGATTTAATGTACCAGGAAGTAATTGTTAATCCTCTTTCTAGTTCTACCCCCGGTTCTACCGATGCATCGGTAAATAAAATTCAAATCGGCAACGGTGTTCAGCCGTCCTCTACACAAAAAATTTATAGACAGGGAGATGTTGTTGAAACCCGTAATCAGCTTGACATTGCAATACAGGGAGAAGGATTTTTACAAATTCAAAAACCCGACGGTTCTTTCGTTTACACGCGGGATGGATCTCTTAAAGTAAACAGCGAAGGAAAACTTATTACCGCCTCCGGATATAAAATTGATCCCGAAGTTTCTCTCGATGAAAACACGATGGGCGTTATTATTAGCCGCGACGGATACATTGAAATTGAAGAATTAAAAGGCGATAAAGTATCGGTCGGGCAGGTGGAGTTAGTTCGCTTTATGAATCCGGCAGGATTAAAAGCGCTTGGAGATAATCTCTATGCGGAAACGGAAGCTTCGGGTAAACCGATTCTTGGAACTGCAGGCAGCGATGGCTTCGGTGAAGTAGTACAGGGATTTCTCGAAGCATCAAACGTGGATATTGTAGAAGAAATGATTGCGATGATAACCGCTCAGCGGGCTTATGAAATGAATTCTAAAACAGTAAAAACTGTGGAAGAAATGATGAGCATGGCTAACAATCTTAAAAGAGGTTAATTAGAATGATTTCTCTTTTTCTTTCCGTAATTATCTTTTTTGCTCCCGGTAAAAACATAAAAGATGAAGTCGGTAAATACTTGAAAGAAAAACTTTCCAATTACGAAAGCTTTGAGTTTGAAATTGTAAAAGCCCCGGAAAATTATATTTCAATTGAAATAATTAACCGCGGACTCGACCTTCGTGGAAACATAGTTCATCTGCCTGTAAAAATAATTGAAGCTCGCGGCAAGAGCAGCATGACCTATTTGTCCATAAAGCTAAAATTATTTCGCATCATACTTGTTGCGGTTAAATCTATAAATAAAAGCGAAATGCTGAACCCGTCTTGTTTTGACTTACAGAAAACTGATGTTTCAGGATTAAGAGGAACGCCTGTTAATACTATAGAAGGCATTGAATTGTATCGGGCAAAAAGTATAATCAATCCGGGAGCAGTGCTGACCGAAGAATATATAGAGGCTATGCCTATAATTTTAAGCGGCGGAAAAGTTAATGCTCACTCTATCTCCGGAAATGTAGTTGTTTCAATTGAAGCCTTTGCCCGGCAGGATGGAGCCGAAGGCGATGTTATAAGAATTATTACGAAAG
>MNYQ01000046.1 GCA_001873185.1 Ignavibacteria bacterium CG2_30_36_16
TTAAATTCTTTCTTCGTAGTAAATCAAAGTCTATCAATCTTTCCAATTGATTGCAGTAAATCGATAAAAAGTCTGTCTGGAAAATATTTTCTTCGTTAGATTTAACCGGATTGCTTTTAAGAAATGATTCAACCTTTATAGTTTCGTGAGTTAGGAAGGGACCGCCGTAATAATCTTTAAATTTTATACCGTTATATTCTTTTGGATTATGACTTGCCGTTATCATTACTCCTGCAGAAAACCCCATTGTCTTCACATAATATGATAGCACAGGCGTGGGAATTATTGAATTTGAAAGATGAACATTTATAGAGTTTCCAGACAGCACTTGCGCAAAAATTTCCGCAAACTCCCTTGAATATTTTCTACCGTCATAACCTATTGCAGTTTTAATTAAATGTTTTTTCTCACGGTTGATTAAATAATCAGCAAAAGCTTGAGCGGCTATTGCAACTGTTCCATCATTAATTTCCGAATCGAGAATACCCCGCCAACCGTCTGTTCCAAATATTATTTTCTTTTCCATTTTTATTTTGATGTTTCTTTGATTGCGTCAACAAACCATGAAGTGATAACTCTCGGGCGGGTAATTGAAGTGCCTACAACTACAGCCCAGGCTCCGGATTCTATCATTCTTTTTGCAAACGAAGGTTGATTTATTTTTCCTTCGGCAATAATCGGCAGTTTTAACCTACCCGATAATTTTTCAACGAGTTTGTAATCCGGTTCGTTTTTTGATTTGTCTTTAGTTTCAGGTGTGTATCCGCTTAGCGTTGATGAGATGCAGTCTGCTCCGGCATCTCCGCATGATATTCCTTCAGCATAAGTAGCAACATCAGCCATCACTAAACAGTCGTATCGCTTTTTAACTTCTTTAATAAATTCAATTCCCGACCAACCTTCTCGTTTCCTGAACGTCCCATCGATCGCGATAATGTGTGCGCCAGCTTCAATAAGTTTTTCAACATCACCGAAAGAACCAGTTATTCTCACATACCCATCTTCAAAAGTAGATTTTATCAAACCAATAATAGGCAGTTGTACTTGAGTAACAATTGCTCTTGTTTTTTCAAAACCTTCACTTCTGATTGCCGCTGCTCCTCCCATCATCGCTGCTTTTGCAAACATCGTAACTCCTTCGGGTGAGTTAAATGGGTCATTAACTTCTGCCTGACAAGATACAATTAGACCGTTTTTTATTTTTTTAAAAATATCATTCACTACTTTTTCTCCTGTGCAATTAAAATAATATTTTCATCCGGAGCAACTTTTTTCAACTCAATATCGGCAAGCGAAAGAATCTGTGATTCCTGAATTAATCCCGACATATCGATAATTCTTCCGGCAATGAGTAAGAAGATATCCGGAACGAGCGCGCCTGCATCACCAAATGAAGTAAGTTTATTGATCATCCCGCTTATACTCGTTTTAGTGTTAGCGGCTGTTAAAGCAGAAACGGTACAGTCATTTAACTGTAAGCGGATAGTTCCTTCCAAATCAATAACGCGAACTTTTTGCATTTCATTTTTTATCAGACCGAGAAGATGCGATTTTTTTTCAACCAAAGTTACCGCTAAGAATCTTGATGTTCTGCCAGTGATCTTCAATTTTTCTCTGTTTGTTTTTAATGATTGAGCACAAACAGTTAGTAAATCTTCTTCAGGCATTTCTTTAATTCCAAGTTCTCGTGTTCGCATTTCGCTTGATCCCATAGCGGTTGCAATAACTTTTTTATTTTGATCATCTATTTCTATTGTCACTTCAATCGACTCAGGGATTGCCCCCATTGCTGCAACAGAGTTAATGGCTTCCTGCCGGAGAGCCATAATATCACTTTCGGTTGGGCTAATAATATTTTTTTCTATTGAATCCCTAATTATACCGAGCGCTGCACCAATTGCCGAAATTACTTCGCTGTTTTCGGCAATTTTATGTTGAATATTCATATAGTTTGCCGTAAACGGAACAATAGCCGAAGCGCCGCCGCCACCGCCGAAAAATTGGATTAAATTTTCGTCAAGTTTATACTCGCGTGCAAGCCGCTTGATAACCGGTTTAATTTTATCCGCTGAAATTCTTAAAATATCTTCTGCAATAGCTTTAGCATCTTTATTAAAAATTTTAGATAAGCTATTAAAACAACTGTTCAATGCTTCCAGGTTAGCGCTTCCGTGTCCGATTTCCTTAACGAGGTTTAAAAAATAAGAAGCTCCTGTTGGAGTGATTGTATACTTCGCTGATCCGTCTTTTTTAATTATTGATAAATAATCTTTTGGATCGCCTTTTAAAGGTTGTACTTTTTCAATTTTTATATCGCCAAAATTACTGTCATTGCAAAATGAGGTGTAGTGTAACTTTGCAATATGCGCACTTCTCGGACCGACATCAATTATTTTATTTCCTTCAAAACGGGGAACAGAGCCGCCAGCAATGCCAAGTGTGCGTACATCGAGAGTGCGTAAGTAAAGGCGGTTTTTTCCGATTTGCGCGCTCTTAACCTGCGGTTTACCATTTTTAATCACTGATATATCAGTTGATGTTCCGCCCACTTCGATAAAAATACCATCCGTTACTTTTGCATACATTAATGCTGCTGCAACTCCGGCAGCAGGACCGGAGAGCATTGTTAGTATTGGGCGGCGGCGCATTTCGTTGATGTCCATTATTCCGCCATCTGAACGCATCACCATTAACGGCGCTTTAATTCCACTTTCCCGCACAGCTTTTTCTGTCATGTTTGCAGTCTCCAGCATCTTAGGCATCATGCTTGCGTTGATTACGGCTGTCCGGGTTCTTACACGTAATCCATATAGACGTGAAATTTTACTTGCTGCCGTGACAATCAATCCTAATTTGTTACCAACTTCAGCAACAAACTCTTCATTTGTGAGATCATCAACACCAAAAGCCTCCGAAGCTACAAACACTTCAGCGCCCTCGTCTTTTAATTCTTTTAATAACGATTCAACAGAAGATCGCCATTTATGGTCTCCTAAATTAATATATCTAAATTTGGTTTGAAGAAATTTTCCTGGAGACAGCTCAATGTTTTTCGGATTGCTTTCTTGGCGTGCAATTTTCCCTTCAAATCCTTTTCCCATCCCTATAACACCTACGGTTGCAACATCGCCTTCTAGTAAAGCGTTTGTTGCTTGAGTAGTTGAATGAGCGATCAAAGCAATTTCATCCGGATGGATTTTGGATACTTTAAGAAGGTGAAGCATTGACTCTACAACACCTTTTGCGACACCTTCCGATGCTGTGTGTGTAGTGGGCACACAAGATTTACCAACTATGCTGTAATCAGAAATATCTACTGCAACGGCATGGGTAAATGTTCCGCCAACGTCAATACCGATTTTAATTTTACGCATTTAAGTTTGAAAATTTATAATTTTTATAAGGTCTTTAAGTTTTGAGGGTTCATAGTTTCTTAATCAATGTATGAAGAGTTTTGGGAACTATAATGACCTCTTCTAAAATTTTATTGAACCTTGCATCATGTACATGGTTTAATTCATTGTTTATATATTACATAGCGCGGCAAGCCGTCCGTTAGCTAACGGATTGGCTAACGTATACATGACAATAATATATTTTTCAATTCTGTATCTCTCACTTTAGAAATATAAAGGAAGTTTTTGAATTCAATCTTAATCAGTCTTTAAAATCATTCTGCAATTTTATTTCTTGTCGAATCAGCTTCGCTTTGGATCTGACTTCGTAAACAATAATTACAACAAGAATCAAAAAGTTTATAGATAACACCGCTAAAACCTGAAGCCACATTACCAACATAGACTTATTCAACTCTTTGAAACTTCATTTGACATTCCAATACATTTAACATCTTTATGAACTTTATTAGTACACTACCTAATAAAACATTAATGCAGAAACTATTAATCCAATTAGAGCGATTATCCATGTATATGGGATAGTGTTCCATAAAATCTTCTGGACATCTACTCTCATTTCATTTGCAAGCCATACGTTTTGGGTGTTTGTTGGATCGCTAATTCCTTGTATCTGCCCGACTGAAAGCAACAATCCCATTATAGCTCCGGGGTTCATTCCACTTGTTAAAAAAATTGCCGCCAGTCCGAAACCCATTCCCCAAACATTTAATGGTCCTCTATAAAGTGCAAGCGGGGCAGCAGCTGTAAACAACAAAACATAGACGAAAGCATTTTGAGGAACAATTTTTCTCATCAAAGGCTGCAACAAATTCAACACTGGCCAGCCTTCTGGATAGATTGCACTAATAATATCACCACCAGGGCCCATAACAGCATTTAGAAGCATTCCAATTCCGAGCATTAGAGCAACGGCAGGCATTACAACAGCGCCGCCCTCAAGTATCGATCGAACTAATGTATTCAGACTATTTTTTTTGTAGGTTGAAATAAATCCGTAAAGTAAACCGACAATAAATGCTGCGATAAAATTGATATTGAAAATCAAAATTAGAAATAGGGGAATGATCGGAGTGAAATAAGAAATCCAAAGAGGAGTTCCATAATTCTTATTGGTTATCATCCTAATTATCGCCGCTAAAAACAATAACCCTATTAGCATCCCGGCAAACCATTGAAATACAGTTCCCATAAAATTAAGTGCAGTTCCAATATAATTCTTTATCGAGATATTTAACGAACTATAACCAAATGAAGCAGCAGTAATCACGATGACAAAAATTATACTCTTAATCAAAATCCTTTTTATATTGATGTCGTGCCCGTCTCTGTACAATTGTATAGTTAAATATATTAGCGAAACGACAAATGTAATTCCGAACATCACTAATGCAAACGAACGAACCTCATCAACATTTAAATTAAGGACGGTGATGTAAACAGCCCAATTGCCTACGTTAAGAATACCGCCCATACTTAAACCGAATAGAAATACACCAACAGTCGTTAAAGGTCCAACACCAACAGAAGCCATTATAGGAAGGACAACTGTTGCAACCATAATGATTGCGCCAAGTCCGCCGAGAGTAGTAAACAAAAGTGAAATTAAAACAAGCATTATGAAAGCAATAATCCACGGTTTATCGCCTGAAAGCTCGGCTCCGATTTTTATAAAACTTTCCGCCACACCAGTTTTCTGAAGAAGAATACTGAGCATGCTTCCGAAGATTGCAATCGTATAGGCTTCAAATAATCTTGTAGATCCCATTCCGAGTACGAGTTGAACAGTATTATTGACGGATACGCCTGCGACAATAGGTATAGAAAAAGCCATTATGGGAAGTGCAAGCAGTGCGGGAATCTTTCTGAAAAACATCAGCGCTGCAAGTAAAACGAAAACTAAAATCAGTAAAATAATTTGAACTGTTTCCATAAAACCGGAATAGTTGTAAAAATTGAATGGTGAAAAATAGTAAATGAAGGGAGATTTATAAAGCAATTATAGTTTTATCTGAAATAATAAATATTATTTTTGCAACACAATTGAAAAAAGTTTGATATGACTATCACAGAAAATATTTCGTTAAAACAGTACAACACTTTCGGTATCGAAGCGCGCGCCTCATACTTTGCCGAAGTATCGACAACAGAGGAAGTAAAACAAATATTTGACGATTCTCTGACTAAAGAGCTTCCAAAATTAATTTTAGGTGGGGGAAGCAACATCCTCTTTACCAAAGATTTTGAGGGAATAGTAATAAAAATCATCTCCAACTCAATTAATATAATTGATGAGGACAACAACAATATCTTCATCAAAGCTGATGCTGGAACCGAGTGGCATAACTTGGTGCGGTATTGCGTAAAAAGAAATTATGGCGGAATTGAAAATCTTTCATTAATCCCCGGTAGCGTCG
>MNYQ01000077.1 GCA_001873185.1 Ignavibacteria bacterium CG2_30_36_16
AATATATTCAATCATATCATTCTGATTTGATTAATAATACCGTTGCCATCGCAGCTATACCTTCTTCTCTTCCCACAAAACCAAGTTTTTCTGTGGTGGTTGCCTTAATTGATATTTGATCAACTTCCGATTCCAGTAGCGTGGCAATTTTTTTTTGCATTAATGAAATGTAATTCATCAGCTTTGGTTTTTGTGCCATTATTACTGCATCAATATTGCCAAGCATATATCCTTTTTCTTTTACAAGTTCATAAACATGTAAGAGAAGGTCTTTGCTATCGGCATTCTTATAGTGTTGGTCAGTGTCGGGGAAATGCTTGCCAATATCTCCGAGAGCAAGAGCACCCAGCAAAGAATCGCAGATTGCATGAAGAAGAACATCCGCATCCGAATGCCCTAATAAACCCTTTGCATAAGGTATTTGCACTCCGCCAATAATCAGTTTTCTATTTTCTGCAAAAGCGTGAACATCAAAACCATGTCCAATTCTAAATTGTGTTTTCAATATTTTACGTCAAATCCTTTAAATTCATTTTTAGTTTCGCTCCACTCAATTTTGTGTTTTCGTACCGAGGCGCGCATTGGGCCCATTTTCATCTGTTTGAATAATTCGTTAATCATTCCTTCAGGTCCCTCAACCACGGCGAGCACTTCGCCTGAGTAAAGATTTTTAACATACCCATTCAATTTTAACTTCTCCGCTTCACGTACAACGAAATACCGGAAGCCAACCCCTTGAACCAATCCAGCTACAATGATCTCTGCACGGCGTTCATTTGTATTCATATCATGCTCTGCTTTTATCGAGCAATTCTGTTACTAGTAACCCTGCAAATATAAAAAGACAACCAATAATGCCAAAGGAACTCATCGTCTCGTTCAGCATAAAGAAAGCAATGGCTGCGGCAAATATTGGTTCAAATGAAAATATAATTCCTGCCTTTGTAGGCGTTACTGCTTTTTGATATTTAGTTTGAATTATCGTTGTGAGAACTGTAGCAAGAATTGAAGTATATAAAATTGCCCCGAGTAAATTACCGGTAAACGCAAATCTTGTGGGTTCAAGATCAAAAGCGCCCAGAGCCATTGCGGATAATATCCCGCCAATTCCTGTTACGGTAATTTGAATGAATGTAAGGGGCATGTAATCGAACTTCTTGCTAATAATATCAACATACACGATATAAAGTGCGAAAAATATTGCACACAACAAAGTAAAAAAATCACCGATGTTAAAGCCGCTGCCGATTTCAGTAAAAACATTGAATAATGATTCTCCTTTACTTGACAGAAAAATTAATCCAAGTACAACTAAAAAAGTACCGATTATATTGGCGCGGGTTGGCATTCTTTTTTCAATAAAAATTTGAAGTATCGGAGTAAAGATTACAAAAGTGCCGGTTATAAATCCGCTTTTCGTTGCGGTAGTAAAATTTAATCCGATAGTTTGAAGTGCAAAACCAATAAAGTAAATAACTCCGAGTATCAATCCGCCTTTTAATTCGGCAAGGTTCGATTGTTTAAAAATCTTTTTAACAAACGGAAGCAGTATAAGTGCAGCAAGTGTAAAACGAAGAGATATAAAAACCATAGGACTTGCATCCTGCAAAGCATTTTTAATGATTGCAAATGTAGCTCCCCAGATAAGCGTCATTAAAAGCAATGCCCCCTCAGATTTATATCTGTACATATAATAATTTCTTATAACGAATGATTTATCTATTTCAAATTTAAGATATACAATTTTTTATTTAAAAGGTTTTCCCCCTTCTTTGTATTTAGTCATGTTCAAACCAAAGAGTTCGCAATACCATTTTCCCCTCAAGCCATTTATGCTAACGAGGAAAATTTTATTTTAAAATAATTCTCAGTCGTCCGGTTCACTATATCCAAACGAACGAAGCATATTTTCGCTGCTGCGCCATTTACTTCGCACTTTCACACGTAAATCGAGAAACACACCTTTCTGCAGAAAACTTTCTATATCTTTCCGTGCCGACGCTCCAAGTCTTTTAATTGCGTCTCCGTGTTTACCTATTATTATCCCTTTCTGGCTTTCTTTTTCCACAACAATTTCAGCGCGTATTAAATCTTTCCCCGCTTCTCTTTCTTTAAAATCTGCGATAATTACTTCGGTGCTATACGGCAGTTCTTCCTGGTAAAGCTCAAAAACTTTTTCGCGGATTATTTCGGAAACAAAAAATCTCTCGTTTGCGTCGGCTATGATATCATCAGGATAATACTTCGGATGATCAGGAAGCCGCTCTATGATTGCCGTTAATGCCGAACTTACATTATAAGCGAGTGATGCTGAAATCGGAATAACCGCATCAATATTTTTTTGCTCTTCGAATTTTTTTAATAGAACTTTTATCTTCTCTTGATTTGATAAATCTACTTTGTTTAACAAAAGCAGTTTTGGTTTTGATGTTTTAAGCGATGACTGAATTACTTCTTCGGCAAATAATTTGTCGCCTTCAGGATCATCATCAACGTCAAGAATATAAATATAAATATCTGCGTCATGCGACGCCCTTTGCACTATGGTCATCATCTTTTCTTGAAGTAAGTATGATGGTTTTAATATACCGGGCGTATCGAGAAAAATAATCTGGTAATCATCTTGTGATAAAATTCCGAGAATTTTTTTTCTTGTTGTTTGCGGTTTGTTCGTCGTGATAGATAATTTTTGCCCCAGCAGCGCATTAAGCAAAGTTGATTTGCCCGCATTCGGAAGACCGAGAATTGTAACGAAACCTGCTTTACTGTTCATAGTCATTGAATAAAATTTTCAATAACAACTGCAGTACCGCTTGCACTTACCATTAGCATATTTCCGGTTCCGCCACCAATTGTTTCATAATCAAGATCGACTGCTACAACAGCATTCGCTCCCATTGCACCGGCTTGCTGCATCATTTCGCTGATGGCTATGTCTTTTGCTTTACGCAATTCTTCTTCATAAGCGGCGCTGCGCCCGCCCACGATATCTCTAATTCCGGCAAAGAAATCTTTGAAAATATTTGCGCCCATAATAGCTTCACCACTTACAATACCGAAATATTTTGTAATTTTTTTTCCTTCAACATTTGGTGTTGTTGTAACTAACATTCTGCCTCCGTCTTTAAAATTTATGTGCAAATATACGAACAAGAGAGTTAATCGTCATAAGGATATTTTTTACCCAATCCACAATCAATTTGAAGTCGATGAGTAGTTGATATTATTTCATTGGTGTCCAAAATAATTTTATAGATAGAAATAAACCCGGATTTGTAATTAGAAATCAATCAAATTTTGAAAATGATTATTTATCAGAAGGTTACAAATAATATTGTTTGCTTTAATTGTTAGTTTTTCGGATTAATAAAAGCCATAAAAATGGAGCAATTATTAAAGCATAACTCTTTTTTTTATAATAAATCAGCCTACGTTCTTTCTAATGGCGGTCATTAGAAATTTTTGGCTATTGACAAATCTATGATAAAGGCATAAATTTAAAATAAAGGTATACATATGAAAATAGTTTTTATCTTAAAAGTTTACGTAAAGAGGAATGAACCATGAAAAGCACAATCATAATTTTTATTTCCTTTTTTACTCTACTGAGTATTAATATTTCAGCCCAAAAATTTCAAATCAATCACGTGCCGTCTGATGGATTTGTTATAGATAAAGTCGGTAAAGAAATTTATTACCGAGATTTTTGGACGGGAATTTATTATAAAAAAAATCTTTATTCTTCTCAAATTGATACTATAAATTTTGGGTATTTTGCCCCTTCATTTGCAAATAAAAGTCATAAATATGTTTTATTTGAAACTCAATACCTGGCAAAATTAACTGATCTTGATAATGATACTTCTTATTACATTTTTAACCTGGACAGTAAAAAAAAGATACAAAAATTCTTGGGCAGCGGATTTGAGTATGCATCTTTCATCTTTTCACCCAACGACTCATTAATTTTATTCCGTGATCCTGATTTAGAAACTCAGCTTCTAGCATTTAAGTTCATAGATAGTACCTTTTATATTTCCCCTGCTCCAACAATGGATCATCGAAGACTGGAATGGAGTAGTGATTCGACTGTAATATTTAAAGACGACGATTATACAATTTTAGAGTGTTACCTCTATTCAGGTAGAATAGATACATTAGTAAAAACCCAATACCAATACATTATGGGCTATTCGTATAATCGGCAGCAAAATATACTCGCATATAGTTATGGTAATGATTATCCGCATAATAAAATGTATTTTTACTATAAGAATGGAGATTCAACAAGAATAATATTTGATCTAGGAATAGATCCAGTATGTCAAGAAAATGGATTTACCTATCTTAAATGGGATGATGACGGGAATAATCTCTCTGTAATTAGTGATCTCTTAACAAATCCCGGGAGCGGAATTATGAGGTATAATCTGAAAGAAGATAATATCCATGAATATCTTCGATGTGATGATTATGGCAGAAAATATTATATCCAGTGGTGGAATGCTGATACAGTGATTTATTATGATATGACTCAGTGGTCCATAGACGGATTCTACCTCGACAAACCTCTTGGAGTGAAAGAAGAAAAAGAAAATAAATCTGAATTAATAAATTCACCTCCCTATCCAAATCCCTTTAACAGTAATACTGTAATTAATTTAGATGAAAATGTTTCTGAAGTCGAAGTTAAAGTTTATAACATACTCGGGGAGATGGTAAATAAATTTAAAGTTAATGATAACAAGATAAACTGGAATGGCAAAGACAGATTTGGAAATGAAGTACACTCGGGAATTTATTTAATTACATACAAAACAGAAAACAATGAAGAAAAAAAAACCTACATAAACAAAGTTATATATTTAAAATGAGAGGTACGTATCATGAAAAAAGTTGTATTACTTTTAATTTTTGCTGGCTTAATAAGTTGTTCAAAAGCTCAGTATCAGGAAAAATATTCTCCCACGGTTCAAGAGTTAAAACAAGCTGTTGATGAAATCGTTCAAAAAAATATGGGCAAATCAAGTACGGGAATTCTGGATATTAAAGACGAAGAAATTTTAACAGTTTTTTATACATACTGTAAAGCGATAGAAAGTAACCCGGAAGAGATTAAAATATACAAAAAAGTATTCATCAAAAATTGGCTCTTTCCCACAAAAACAAGACGAATCCTAATGAAGGATGGAACCCTATTACGATATTGGGTTATATCACCGGTTGGATCGAAGATAGATTTTCATACAATTTTAGAAGAATATTGACAACACCATATTTTTTAAAAATAAAAATAGTTAGCAAAGAAGAAAAAACGTTATCAAATTTAGATGGTATCCCAACTGATCAGGTACATTTATATGGTATTATCGAAGAAGTCGTTAAATGCGGAAGAAAATTTAGACAGGGTGATAAAATATTTTTCAAATACATTGACCGGCAGCCAGAAAATAAAGATAAATATAAAATAGGTGAAACATACTTCATTCCATTTAGAGTTATAACCAAAGAAACTTCTGCATTCGAGGGATTATTTGTTCAATTTTATTCCATTGGGGATGATGTATATCTTGTTAAAGATGACAAAATATTTATACCTGATAATTTCTTTTTATTAGGAGAAAAAATAGACTGGGAAATATTTAAAAATGAATTTACTGACAAATATTTATCATGGAATTTACAATGACTTTAAAAAAATATATAGTATAATTATAGAATTAAACTCAAAACTAATAGAGACCTGAACCCGAGCATTTATACAGGTTATTAATACATTCAAATCATTTTCTCCAGTGCATTCAAATAGTAGAATCTATTCTTTAGTTGGGCATATCTTCAACTAATAATATTTCTAATCCTAAATTCTCTCGTTTATCCTAATATATCGGTTATAAATATTCTACTTTCGTCATTTTGACGAAATTTTCGTACAAAAAGACGAAAAATGCGTATTGAAATTAATGTATTAAAAAACTACTTTTAC
>MNYQ01000008.1 GCA_001873185.1 Ignavibacteria bacterium CG2_30_36_16
CGTTTGCCAATCGGCATCTTCGCCGTCTTTATAAATTTCCGCTAAATATTTTTTCCCCGCAGTTAAAAAGTTAAGAGGCACATTAAAAGTTCTTCCGTGTTCGTCTGTCGCGCTGCCGAGAAACCAATCTTCACTATTTCTATCTTTTCGCGCAATAGTTAAATAGTTTCCGATTGAAGCATTAAGAACGACAGTTTCTTGCCAGTCTGTCGGTACGTCAATAATAAACTTGAAAGGTTTTAAATTGGCTTCATAATTTTCAGGCAAATCTGCAGCCATGTGAAGCGGGCTGTAAATGATTATATAATGAGCTAATTGTTTTGCAAGTGTTGTATTAACGCGGTTGCCGGGTTTTTCATTATTAAAAGTTAGATTAAAAATTCCCGGCGTAAAATCCATAGGTCCGCCAAGCAGACGCGTAAATGGAAGTATAAGTGTATGTTCGGGCGGATTGCCGCCATTAGGATCCCACGCATCAAACTCTTGCCCGCGCGCGCCTTCTCTTGTCATCATGTTTGGATAAGTGCGGCGGATACCGGTTGGTTTAATCGGCTCGTGGACATCAAGCATAATTTTTCTTTTAGCTGCTTCTTCAACAACTTTGCGGTAATGCCGAACCATATATTGTCCGTGATGCCATTCTTTTACGGTTTCCCCTTTTTCATCAACACGCTTTATGTTTTGACCATGATTTACATAGCCTGTTTTAATGACATTAATACCAAGTTCCGTGTAATAATCTAATGCGGCTGGAAGCTGTTTTTCATAATTTAAAATTCCGCCTCCCGTTTCGTGATGACCGATTATCTTCACACGTTTTTCTTTTGCATAAAGCGTTACTTCGTTTATATCGAAGTCGGGATATGGTTTGGTGAAGTTGAATATATCTCCGTTTGCTCCCCAATCGCCGTCCCATCCTATATTCCATCCCTCAATTAAAACACCATCGAGATCATACTTAGCTGCAAAATCAATATACTTCTTTGCGTTTTCAGTTGTAGCGCCGTGTCTTTCGCCGGAGCCCCAGGTTGCTTTTCCAAGATGCATCTCCCACCAAATGCCAACGTATTTGCCGGGTTTAATCCATGATACATCATCAAGTTTGTTTGGCTCATTCAAGTTTAAAATTAAATAATCTGTTATTAAGTCTCCAGGTGTGTCCGCTATTTGAATTGTCCGCCATGGTGTTTTCATCGGAGTAGAAGTTTTTACTCTTACTCCGTCCGACCATGGAACCAAATCAGCTTTTAAATTATTTCCGCCGGTTCTTTTTAGCGTCATACTTGGATAATCGGTTAAAGCTGCCTCATGAATGCTTAAGAATATTCCATCTTTTGTTTCCATCGTTAGCGGTGTATGAACGGTATCCAATTTCTGTAAAGGTGTGTTTTTATAAAGATATTCATACCGGTTCCACTGATATGCGCCAATCCACCAGGCAGAATGATTACCGCTTAAATTGAATTCCGAAAGTTCATCCATAATTTCAAAATCGGATAAAGCCGCTTGTTCGGGAATTTCATATCTGTAACCGATGCCGCAGTCATATACTCTGAAGACTAAATTCATTAATCTTATCGGAGATGAATATTTTTCAAGTTCGATAAAAATTTCATTGTAGTTATTCCGGATGTCTTTCACCTCGCCCCATGGCTGAGTCCATGTTTCATCAAACGAATTTGTTTTTGAATTTTTTATGGAAAATCCGTCATCAAAATTGGGAGAAGTTTTAAGTATAAATCCGAGTCGAGAAGGTTTTATTATTTCATTTCCAAATCTGTAAATGGAATAATAAGCACCGCCTTCTTTCAACTCAAACTTTAGAGACAGAATATTTCCCGGTGATGTGACCGTTAAAGTTTGTGAGCATACATTCTGCAATGTTAATAAAACAAAAATGAAAATTATTAAACGCATCTTATCCTCAGAAAAAATATTTGCACTCCAAATATCTTCACAAACAATATGAAGAACAAAATAAATCGAATACTGACATTAAAATTCAAAGATCTTTGACACCTTAAAAAACACAAGTTTAATTAAATCCGTCATACGTTTTTAATCTTCAATTTATTTAGTTTTGCAAAGAATAATTGAACAAAAGGAGCAACAATGAGAAGAATATATTTAGCAATATTTTTTTTAGTTTCGATTTTTTCAGCATCAGCACAGCAGGTTGATTTTGTTGATTACTTCACAAACGCGACCATGCGGATTGATTATCACCACACTGGCGATGCTGTGAGTGAATTAGTAACAATCGACCATATTTATGGTTATGATAAGTCAACTACCGGATGGGCGGGAAGCTTAGTTCATCTGATTGATAATTTTAACAACGGTGCATATTATTACAAAATCTATGATGCCGGAAGCGGAAGATTAATATTTTCAAAAGGATTCGACAGTTATTTTAAAGAATACCAAACGAGCGAAGCAGCCGCCAGCGGTATCAAAAAAGCTTTTCACGAAAGCGCTATCATTCCCTATCCTAACAAGTCAATAATATTTTCAATCGAAAAAAGAGATAAACAAAATAAGTTGAATGAAATATTCAGTGTAAAAATTGACCCGGATGATTTTTACATTATCAAGGATGAAATAAAAGGCAAAGGCGTAACAGTAATTAAATCGCTTGACAATGGTAACCCGCACAGCAAACTTGATGTGGCAATTTTAGGTGACGGATATACAATTGAAGAAAAAGACAAGTTTGAAAAAGATTTGAAACGATTTACAGAATTGCTTATAAATCACGAGCCATTTAAGACGCATAAAAAAAATATAAACGTTTATGGCGTGTTCAAGCCTTCTGAAGAAATTGGAACCGACGAACCGGGCGCTGGCATTTATAAAAATACCGTTCTCAATACAACCTTCTATTCACTCGGCTCAGAAAGATATTTGTTGACCGAAGATAATAAAACAATGCGCGACCTTGCTGCTTTTGTGCCTTACGATGCAATTTATATTATGGTTAATAGTCCCCGATACGGCGGCGGCGGTATTTATAATTTTTACTGCACATTCGCCAGCGATAATCAATTCAGCGATTACATATTTTTGCATGAGTTCGGACATTCGTTCGCCGGTTTAGCGGATGAATATTACACTTCCGATGTTGCTTATAATGAATTTTATACCGCCGGGCTCGAACCGGTTGAACCGAATATTACCCGTCTGCTTGATAAGGAAAATTTAAAATGGAAGCATTTAATTTCTCAAGGAATTGAACTGCCCACTTTGTGGGAGAAAAAAGATTACGATGCGACGGATTATAAATGGCAAAAAGAGAGACGAGAAATGAATAGACATATCGCTGATTTAAAACGGAGCCAAGCGTCAAAAACAGAAATAGAAGCTGCACAGGATGAGTATAACAAAAAAGATAAAGCACACAGCGATGAAGTAGATAAATATCTCAAAGGCAGCAAATTCTGGAACCTTGTAGGCGCTTTTGAAGGAGCCGGTTATTCCGCCGAAGGAATGTACCGCCCGATGCTTGACTGCTTGATGTTTTCCAAAGGCACAAAACCATTTTGTAAAGTTTGCGAAGAACACACAATTAAAGTGATGAGACATTTTATCGAGTAAATAAAAGGAGATCCAAAAATTTTATTGCCAATAATCCGTCCGCGAGAGCAGACGGCAATTAAGGCAATCATTTTGAGATAACTATTACAATAGATTTACAAAGGGGGATAATTATCAGTATGGTAGTTTCAAATTATTTTTGTAGCTTTACGTCGAAATTAAATTACTTTACCCATTGTTCGAGCAATTTTTATTATTACTTTCCGTAACTATCCACAGGAAAATAAACCGGCTGGTATATTTTTATATTATCCCCTTGCTTATTTCCAGACCGATAACGACTTGCCCGTTCAGGAATATATTACAAAAAATCTATGAATAGTCATATTCATCTTCATCAATTTCACATACCCGTTTTAGGAGTTGGATTTTCCGTTGATGCTCCGTTAAAAGTAGCGAAATACGGCATCTCTTCAGTAATATCGCTTATTGACGACACGCTGATGGAATTGCTGCGAGAAAAATATTTGCTCGCTGCCGGTAAAGAATATCTCCCTATTTCAGTAAAAGCACCTGATGCCAGGGCAGCCCGCATTACAGCATATCTCAATATGATTAATGTTATGGTGAGAGAGCGTTTTGAAGATCTGCGCAATTCCTTGTTCGAAAAAGGGAGCGAGATCAGTAAATACTTTGAGATGCTTCCAGCGCTTTCCGCACTAAAAATAAAATACAATGAAATGATTTCCTCGGACGATAATCATCTGATAGACAAACTTCAACAATGGCTGCGCGATAATATAAAACCAGGTTCGATTGACGTTAATATCATGTCCAAAGTTGATAAGGCTAATTACGATTCTGCCGGTAATTTGCTCGGCAACGAGTTTAATGATGCCCACGCCGCTCTTCGTGGTTATGCAATGAGTGATTTAGAAAGCTCAATCGTTTTCTCGGCAGGAATGAATCCCAGATTATTCAGCTACTTAGAAACGTTCAAAGATTTTTACCCGGATGTATTAGGCAATTTTAAAAAGAAAATAATAATTAAAGTAAGCGATTTCCGTTCGGCTTTAATTCATGGAAAATTTTTAGCGAAAAAAGGATTGTGGGTATCTGAATATCGAGTGGAAAGCGGACTTAACTGCGGCGGGCATGCGTTTGCAAGCGACGGATTTTTGTTAGGTCCGATAATGGATGAATTTAATAAACGAAAAGATGAACTGTTAAATTCAGTAACAGAAATTTTTTATGATGCGCTAAATAGAAAAAATATAAAGTTTAATGGGACAGATCCCCGTTACACTTTAACGGTACAGGGCGGGCTTGGAACTTATTCTGAGCATCAATTTATGATGAGAAAGTATGGCGTCTCATCAACCGGCTGGGGCAGTCCGTTTTTACTCGTTCCTGAAGTTATGAATGTTGATAAAGATACGCTTGAAAAGTTAAGCGCTGCCGGCGAAGAAGATTTGTACCTCAGCAACATCTCCCCTTTGGGCGTGCCGTTTAACAGCCTAAGAGGTAACGAAAGAGACGCCGAAAAAATGTTTAAAGTTGCTCAAGGAAAACCGGGCAGTCCCTGTGCAAAAAAATTTCTTTTATCAAATAAAGAATTTTCAGAAAAACCGCTATGTACTGCTTCAATAACTTACCTGAACAAAAAATTAACCGAAATAAAGTCAAATGGTTTTAATCAGTTTGAGCTAAACGAGAGAATAGATGCAGCGGTGGAAAAAACATGTTTATGCGAAGGGCTTATTGCGTCAGCGTTAATAGTGAATGAATTTAAAACGCCTAAACAAAGCCAGACTGTAGCAGTTTGTCCGGGTCCAAACCTCGCTTATTTCTCAAAGATAACTGGATTAAAAGAAATGGTCGATCATATTTATGGTCGAACAAATTTGATAACATCAGAAAACCGCCCGAATGTTTTTATAAAAGAAATTTCCCTTTACACCAATTACTTAATTAGTAAAATTGAGGAAAGTATAAAACCTATTCCACCGCAAAAAGATGATTTCTTCAAAGTATTCAAAAAAAATATTTCTGACGGCATAAATTATTATAAAGCATTAATACCGGAATTAATTGAAGAAACCGAAAAAATGCGGAAAAGAATTTCCAAAGAGCTTGAAGAACTTGAGCTTAAATTATCAGCAGTTAGCTGGAATGTATAATAAATCAAAAACAATTAGAAGAAGATTAAGAATATATGTCTAAGACATTTGAAGAATTAGGAATTGAAGATAAGATTTTAAAAGCGATAAAAGAACAGGGGTTTGAAACCCCGATGCCCGTGCAGGAGGAAGTAATTCCTCATTTATTAAATGACGAT
>MNYQ01000215.1 GCA_001873185.1 Ignavibacteria bacterium CG2_30_36_16
GGAACACGAAATTGTTACTTTGAATTTAGACTGCGCCCCTTGTTTTATATACTCACCCCGTCCGTTAATATGTTTTAGAGATGATATAAAATTTAAGTGCATTAAAGAACTAAGCGTTGAAATGGTAATGCAGGCTGTAGATAGACTTAAAAGCTGAACTCAGATAAAAAATTTTCAGGGGAATTATAAATAGCGTAAAAATAAAAAACACAGATTCACTTAAAATTACTAATTCACGTTACGCAAAACAGACGATTGTAATTTTTATAAGAAAGGCGTCGCTTATCTAACGGAAATTTCCATTCATTGATACTTTAGAATTTAAAGTGTTGTTCGAATTTTTACTAATTCCTTCTGCGTAAGGTGACTGAATAATTTTCCGGGAAGAAATTTTTTAGACGCCCTTTAATTTAAGATCCAGCTGAATTATAATATCTTCAACCGAATCTGCATAAGAAACAAGCCCGGTAATACGGTTCTCTTTTTTTATTTGCAAATCCATTGTGGTTCCTATTTCTTTCCACACATTCGAGTGGGCAATAATAGGTTTGGGAGAGATCAAACCTTTATTCATAAACTCCCAAACAGCAGAAAGTTCTAACAGCGTCCCGGTGCCGCCTTGCAGCACAATGTATGCGCTTCCCAATTCAATTAGTTTGTTTATGCGTTCAAATAAATTAGAACATTTAATTTCTTCGGTAATATATTTGTTAGCGACGGTTTTTATGTAATCTAAAGTAACTCCTATCGCGCGGCTGCCGTTATCAACAGCGCCTTTACTAACAGCTTCCATTATTCCTTTATAACCGCCCGTGCAGACATCAAATTTGTTTAAGGCAAGTTTTTTGCCGAGTTCGTATCCGGTTGCATATTCATCATCGCCGGCTTTCGGAATAGAACTGCCGAAGACAGTAATAATCTTATTCATAAAAATTCTTGTCCCATTTATGCACTCTTAATCTTGCAAGAACATTTTTTGAGAGGGGACCTTCGTTAATGCTTTTAATATTTGCAAGCAGGTTTCTTTCGCTGCGCATACCCGGGATTACGGTTGTTACAGCATCAAAACTTAATATGTAACGAAGCGCGGCTTCTGCAATATCATCCGTCTCACTTTTAACATCATCCCATATATGTTTAACACGAAGTTCAATTTCCGATTTTCTTTTATCCCGGAAATAATTGTTCCTAAAATCGCCGTGTGGAAATAAAATATTATGGGTTACATTTCCTGTCAGAGCGCCCTCGTCAAAAGGAACGCGCGCAATAACAGCGATTTTGTTTTTTTTACAAAATGGAAATAAGCTAACTATTGGCTTCTGTTCGAATATATTAAAAATTACCTGGAACGAATCTATCAGTCCGGTTTTACCGGCTTTCATTCCATTTTCCGGCTCGTGGTCGTTAATTGAAATACCGAAGAAACGGACTTTACCCTCTTTCTTTAATTGTTGAACAGCTTCTTTCCATTCATCCCTATCCGTCCATTTATCGTTCCAAACGTGGAACTGCATTAAATCAATGTAATCTCTTTTTAAATTGCGCAGGCTTTTTTCTGTGCTCTCAATTATATATTCCTTTGGGAATGATTCTTTTAAAGTTGAATCATCGTTTGCGGGCCACTCATATTTTTTTGATGGTATTTTAGAGGCGATGAAAATATTTTTGCCCGATTCTTTCTCTGCTTCACCCACTAACTGTTCGCTGTGTCCATCGCCGTAAGCAAGCGCTGTATCAAAGAAATTTATTCCTTCATCAATAGCGCGAAGAAGCGCTTTTTTAGAAATGCTGTCCGTTGCGCCCATCCAATCGGATTTGCCGATGCCCCAGCATCCAAAACCAAGTAAAGTTACCTCAACGTTGGAGTTTGCAAATTTTTTTTTAATCATTCTTGTTCCTTAAATATTATTTGAAATATAACTTTCAGGAATTTAAATAGTAATAACATTTTAATTGAACTTACACAAGTTGACTGCTTAAATTGTAATGTGATAAAGCCCCCGCATGTATAGCCGGATTATTTTTTCGTCCTAAAGCTTTGCGCTAATAACACGCTCTGCCTGAATAGTTCCGACCTAGAGGGCGCGGAGGAGAAAGAACTCTCGAAACACATAATAGCTTTAGCCAAAAAAACTGTCAACTTAATTTAGTTAAATAATCTAAAGTGATGCTGAAAAGTTATATAAAAGATGTTAGTTTTACGAATAATGTAATAAATATTTTTTAATTATATTCTTTCAAACATGTCCACACCAAAATTATATGATGTTGCCGTTATTGGCGGAGGCATCGCCGGAACAGCTACCGCAATGCAGCTTCTTCAAAACAAAAACCTTTCATTAATAATTATTGAAGCAGAAGAAAAGCTTGCCCGACATCAAACGGGGAACAACAGCGGAGTTGTGCATTCGGGTTTGTACTATAAACCCGGCTCGTTAAAAGCAAAAAATTGCGTTGAAGGCAGGACTCTGATGTACAGCTTTTGCAAAGAGCATAATATTGCACATGAGCAGTGCGGAAAACTTGTGGTTGCTGTAAATGAAAATGAAATTCCATTTCTCGATGAGCTTGAAGCAAGAGGAAAAGCAAACGGACTGATTGGAATTAAAAGATTAAAGGAAGAAGAGATAAGTGAATACGAACCGCATGCTGCCGGTATTGCCGGGCTTTATGTTCCCGAAACCGGAATAGTTGATTACGTGCAGGTGACAAACGCTTATTCAAAAATTATAAAAGAACATAACGGCGAAATAAAAACTTCAAGCAGGTTTTTAAGATTAAATAAAGATCATCAAAATTTTGTTCTCGAAACAACTTCGGGGGAAGTGCATTGCAAATTTATTGTTAACTGCGGAGGCTTGTACTCCGACAGAATAGCAAAACTTTGTGGAGTGAAACCGAATCTTCAAATAATCCCTTTCCGCGGTGAGTATTATGAAATCAAACCGGATAAAGAACATATCGTAAAAAATTTAATTTATCCCGTCCCCGATCCAAAATTTCCGTTTCTCGGTGTTCACTTTACACGAATGATACACGGAGGAATAGAAGCCGGACCGAACGCAGTGCTTGCATTTAAGCGCGAAGGATATACGAAAAGAGATATATCTATACAAGATTTGTCACAAATGTTTTTGTATTCCGGTTTCTGGAAGATGGCATCAAAACATTATAAAATGGGTGTTGATGAATTTACCCGTTCATTCAGCAAAAAAAGATTTGTTAAAGCGCTTCAAAAACTTATTCCCGAAATCAGAGAAGAAGATATTCATCCCGGCGGCGCGGGAGTGCGTGCGCAGGCGCTTGAGCCGAACGGAAAATTAGTGGATGATTTCCGGATTGTTGAAGGGGAGAAAATGGTGCATGTATTAAATGCGCCGTCGCCTGCAGCAACCGCTTCAATAAGCATCGGAAGAACAATAGCAGAACTTGTAAGAAAGCGGATGAGTTAAAATTTACGCGGATTGGCAGCTGCCGGATGAAGAGATCTCAATTTTGAATTAATAACAGAAGATTGCTTTACTCGAAGACTCGTTCGCAATGACTTTTTCAACTTTTGAGACAGTCCCAACAAAATTTGAATCCGTTAGCTAACGGATCATATTGCGTAAGGAGAGTTATACAAATATAATTTGCCCAAAAGGCAAGAAAGAAAAATCCTTTAGGAAGTTGAATTCTAATTAAAGATTCATTATTATCACAATCATTAGTACTGAAATCTATTAAAAAAAATATTTTTGCAATTAAGTCATCATTAACGAAAGGAAGTTAAATGAAAACAGTAAGAGAACTGCTCACCAACAAAGGAAACAAAGTCTATTCGATATCTCCGGATGCAACCGTGTATGAAGCGTTAGTCCTTATGGCAGAGAAAGATATTGGCGCGCTGCTTGTTATTGATGGCGGAAAAATTGAAGGCATTATTTCGGAACGTGATTATGCAAGAAAAATAGCTATACTCGGCAAAACTTCCAAAGATGCGCCGGTAAAAGAAATTATGTCCGAGGATGTTATTTACGTGGAAGAAAGCCAGTCTGTTGAAGAATGTATGGTGCTGATGATTAAAAAAAGAGTTCGCCATCTTCCAGTTTTAACAAACGGCGAAATGAAAGGCTTGATTTCTATTGGCGACGTTGTTAAGGGTATTATTGACGAGAAAGAATTTACAATAGACCAGCTGGTTAATTATATAACGGGACACTCGTAAAATGTATAATGTACAATTGGCAATGAATAATTAAAGAAAAACAGCACGCAAATCTTTTTGATATGCGTGCGCTTTTATCAAAGGGATGAATTTTTTGGCTTAAAATATTCCTGTTTTTCACTTGCGGTTATAACGATAGATATTCTTCCTTTTTCTTTTCTACTCCTTTAAGCAGATCGGTAAATGCATCGGCAAAAAGTTTTACTCCTTCGGTTAAAAGTTGTGCGGTTACTTCCTCAAAATTAATCCCCGCTTCTTTTAGTTTTTTCATATTCGAAGCAGAAACATCCACACTGTTTTCTATCCGCTGTTCGGGTTTCCCATGATCAAGATAAGCCTTTATTGTAGCTGGTGGAACTGTATTTACGGTATCGGCGCCGATTAATTCCTCTACATAAAGCACATCTAAATAAGCTGGATTTTTTGTGCTTGTGCTTGCCCATAAAAGCCGCTGCTTTTTAGCTCCTTTAGCGGCAAGTTTTTTGAAACGTTCGGATGAGAAAATTCCCTTACTTGTTTGATATACAAGCTTTGCATTATCAATGGCGGCTTTGCCCTGCAGCTCTTTGTTCCCTTTTTGTTCGAGGAGTTTATCTGTAAGCGAATCAATTCTGCTTATAAAAAAACTTGCCACCGAAGCAATTCTATCAATCGGCGCTCCCTTAGCGACGCGTTTTTCAAGTCCGCTTATGTATGCGTTAACAACTTCTTCATACATTTTCGGAGAAAAGATAAGAGTTACATTTACATTTATTCCTTCGCTTATAGCCTGCGTTATTGCTGGAATTCCCTCCTGCGTTGCAGGAATTTTTATCATCACATTAGGTCTGTTTACCCATTTAAAAAGGCGGCGCGCTTCCTCAATAGTCGCAGCAGTTTCAAAAGCAAGATCAGGTGAAACTTCAAGGCTTACATATCCATCAATTCCTTTTGTCTTTTCATATACCTGAAGAAGCACATCGGCAACATCCTGTATGTCTTTTACGGCAATCGCTTCATACAAATCTTTAGCGCTTATATTTCTATTTTTCATCAACAGTTTTTTAAGTTGTTCATCATAATCGCTCCCTTGTGAAATAGCTTTTTGAAATATTGAAGGATTACTTGTAACGCCTTTCAAACCTATTTCATCAACTAAATTTTTTAATTCGCCTTTGTTTAGCATGCTGCGGTTAATGTTATCAAGCCAGATACTCTGTCCGTACTTGCTTAGTTCTACTAATGAATTGCTCATCTACTCTCCGGTTTTATTCATATTAATTTTAAATAAAGAATTATAAACCTCTACTTGTTCAGAGATTTATGCGGCAAAGTTACAAAAATAAATTTAGCTTTTTAAACGACGTGGCGATTAACACATTTTTTCTTATCTCCTACCAAATTAAAACTTCTTCATATATCGTCCTCACGGGACTTTCAACATGAATGCTGGATCTGATTTATAGATATTAGAGTTTCTGCAAAATAGCTTCTCTGTCATTTCGAAGGAGTCTTCGACTGAGAAATCTCTTAAGAACATGAGATTTCTCCCTTCGGTCGAAATGACATTAACCTGAAAAATTTATTTTGCAGAAACTCTAGTTTTTAGAGATGCCCTTAAAAAATCATCTGTTTTCTAATGACAAATTATAACTCGTCTCTAATATATTAAACAA
>MNYQ01000127.1 GCA_001873185.1 Ignavibacteria bacterium CG2_30_36_16
CCTGCTTAATACGGTCTATTTGAGGTTTCATATCATCCGGCATTTCCTGGCGGGAAGATTTATAATTCTCATACTTCTCGTGTCGAAATGTTTTATCGGGCGAATCAAATGCAACAGCAATGTAGTCCGGTTTGTGAACTTCTAAAATTTTTAAAATCTGACTTATAAAACCGTAAACGGCTGAAGTTGGTTCACCTTTGGAAGAAATAAGCGGGCGTGATATAAAAGCATAATAAGCTTTATATGCAAGCGCCATAGCATCAATAATTACAAACTTTTTATCTTTCATTTTTCTTAAGATTTTTTCTTTGAATAAATTTTGTCTTTATACCTCCAGAAAAGGTAAAATGGGAAGCCGAGTAAAATTAATGCAAGACCCATTGCTGCGTTTTCCGTATCCGAAATTAGAGAGTTAACTAAAAATATAAAAGAGAAGATAACAAATAAAGCAGGAGTCCACGGATATCCCCAAACTTTGTATGGGCGATGTTTATCAGGCATTTTTTTTCTGAGAATGAAGACGCCAAAGGCTCCCATCATATAAAACAACCACGATGCAAAAATAACATAATCGGAAATAGTATCGAATGAACCGGTTAGCACCAGCAGGCAAGACCAAAAACCAAGCATCACCAAAGAAAAATGGGGAGTGCCGTAACGTGGATGAATTTTGCCGAATGATTTAAAAAAAGATTTTTCTTTTGCCATTGCGTACTGAATGCGGGCGGTGGAGAGAAGACTTCCGTTGCAGGCGCCAAACGCCGAAATAATTACTCCGATAGAAATTATTTCAGCCCCGCGCTTTCCGAAAATTGTTTCTGCAGCAGTAGCGGCAACTAACGGCGAATCTGCCATCACGCTTATCGGAAGGATATACAGGTAAGCTACATTGATTAAAACATAAACAACTATAACAATAATGGTTCCGTATATTAAAGCTCTTGGAACGTTACGTTGGGGATTTTTAATTTCACCGGCAACGAAAGTTACATTATTCCAACCATCGTAAGCCCAGAATGCGCCGGCAAGCGCTAAACCAACAATTGCAAAAAGATTATTTGTAACTTCCGGAGCTAATTGAAAACCGTTAGAAAGATTATTGAAATTCCCATCACCGATAGTCAGCAACAATATTGACAAAAGAACAACGGAAGCAATTTTTATAATTGTTATTATTGTTTGAACTACACCGCCGAAAACAACGCCGACATAATTTACTCCGGTTAGAAAAAGCAGACATAATATAGCAACTGCCTTTGTGCCGAATTGTGCAAAGGGAAATATATTTCCAATGAAGGGCATCCAGATAGAAAGTTGCGCTATTGAGTCGGGTAAAGAAGGATATTTAAAAAAGTAACCAAGATATTCGGCAAACACATAAGCAATTGCTGCCTGGCTTCCGCTATGAATAACTGAAAAACCTGACCAGCCGTAAAAGTAAGCAAATGTTTTCCCGTACATTTCCCTAAAGTATATATACTGTCCACCCGTTTCATCAATCATTCCGGCAACTTCGGCATTTGCAAGCGCACCGATGAATGTAATTATTCCGGCGGCAATCCATACGATGAGTAGAAGTTCGGGTGAGAGAAGCTGCCCCGCCATTGTTGCTGGCTTTCTGAAAATACCGGAACCTATCATGGAACCGGCGACGATCATTATGGCTGCTGTAACGCCGAGTCCACGTACAAGTTCAGTTTTAGGAGGTTTGAAATCCATACAATAAAAATTTAATTAAATGATTAAAATGAAAATAGATATTACACTCAAGAAATCAAATCTTCTATCTTTAGCTCTAAATGAAATAAGCAAAGATGTTTTCAAAGTGTACTTGAAAATTGATTCTTAAAGTGAACCGCTGTTCTTTGGGAATTAATCAAGAAACGCATTTTTGTTGACGATTCAAATGAGGAGAAAAAATGTAACCATTTAATACATCGTCTCATATAATTACTTCTCAAAGAGCATTTTGAGAATATAAATCGCATTTGTTGACCGGCACATTGTTTGAACTAATAATTATGCATTATTGGTGTGAGATTTTCAAATCGGGGTAGAACTGAGAGCCGCCGGAGGGGCGGCTTTTTTTTTGTTAATGTTGTTAAAGTTTATTTTTATTTCACAACCTGAAAAACAGAATCGATCACAGTACCATCAACCCACTTAATTATTGCGATAACTTTTTCTTTGTTCAATTTAGGTTTTTGGGGAGCGCCTCCGCAGATTTCATAAACTTCATCTTTAAGCTCATGTATTGTTTTTATTGGAAGCGAAGAACCTTTCACTGCTTTTATCAAATCTTTTCTCAATGGATTTATCGCAATTCCTCTTTCTGTGATTATCACATCCACTAATTCACCCGGTGCGCAGAGGGTTGTTACTTCATCCATAATAACGGGAATTCTATCTCGAAAAGTTGGAATAGCGAGAATAGTGCATTTTGAATAAAGACAGTTTTGCCAGCCGCCAATTCCATGAAGTAAATAACCATCTGAATGAGTAACAACGTTTGCATTAAAATTTACATCAACTTCGGTTGCGCCAAGTACAGCTACATCCACAATTGACGCAAAATTTCCTTTCCCATGAAAGTTATAACTCGTGAATGGAGAAGTATTAACGTGGTTGACATTTTCTCTCATGCTTCTTACGCCTTCCAGATCGAATGTTTGCCCGTCAAGGATGTAATCTGTTAAACCTTCTTCAAGAGTTTCAACAAGATATTTTGTGCTGCCGCCCCGCATAAATCGGGCTTTGACTCCTTTTCGTTTCATCTTCTCTTTTAAGTAAAGAAGAAATGCAAGATTAGTTCCTCCCGCTCCGGCTTGAAGTGAAAATCCATCTTTCATTATTCCTGCTTCGTCAATAAACCGGGCTACATATTCTGCGATTAATAATCTATCTGGTGATTTTGTTACTTGTGTTGTGCCAGAAACAATTTTCGATGGGTCGCCGAGTGAATCTATTTTTACAACAAAATCAACATTGTTGCCCTGAATCTGCCACGGAACGCAAGGAAAGGGAATTAGATTATCGGTAACGATAATTACTTTATCAGCATATTCAGAATCAACTAGAGCAAAACCTATTAATCCGCAGGCAGATGGACCGCGATCGCCTGTTGCATTGCCGAATGGGTCTGCTGTTGGAGCAGCAATAACTGCAATATCAATATGAACTTCACCGTCCTGAACAGACTGATATCTCCCTCCGTGCGAACGCAAGACGCCCACTCCTTTCATTTTCCCTTCTGTTGTAAATTTACCGAGCGGTCCGTTCATACTTCCTTCAATGTGGTGAATAGTACCGTCTTCAAGATATTTAATTAAATGTGAATGCACGGGAAATGAAGCGCTTGGGAACCAGCGTATATTTTTAATGCCCATGCTCTTTATCGTATCGAAAAGCATATTTGTTAAAACATCACCGTTTCTTAAATGGTGATGCGTAGAAATCGTCATTCCGTCTTTCAGTCCGGATTTCTTTAGTGCAGATTTTAAATTCTCCACAACTTTGTTTCCATCGGGCGGATAGTCTATGCAAGTTCTTATAGGCGGTTTATATTTATTACCATTCGGTTTATGTTTATTCACGCCCATGTATGGGATTTGTTTTTGTCCGTTTACTTCATCCGGAACAAGTCGTCCGGCATCGTTTCTTACTAATTTCATATTTTGCCTTTAATCAACTTTAAGTTAAATCTGCTTCATCTGCACTATAGGAATGATAGAACACAGATTGCTAAGATTAAGCAGATTTTCACTGATTAAAAAAATCTGCGGTATCTGAGTTCTATTCTTCTTTCCAATTTTTGGTTAACTGATTATTCAATATTGCCAGGTCAATTGTTTTTAAAGCACGTTTTACTACCGGTGCATCTATCATTTTACTTCCGAGAGAAACCACACCGAGTCCTTTTTTCTCAGCTTCTTCAAAAGCGAGGACTATTTTTTTTGCTTTCTCAATTTCTTCATTTTTTGATGCGAATGCTTCATGCACAACCGGTATTTGACGCGGATGAATACAACCTTTGCCCTCAAAGCCGAGAGATTTTGCTTCAATAACGCTTGCACGTAAAGCATCCATATCGTTTATATCCGAGAAGACAGTGTCTATTGCCTGAATCCCTGCAGCTTTTGCGGCATTGATCAACATTGAACGAGCAAATATACTTTCCTTGCCTTCGTTCGTTCGCTGCGTCCCGATGTCAGCGGTATAATCTTCTAGCCCGATAGCAAGCGCACAATTTTGCTTTGAAGCGGTTGCAATTTCAAAAGCCCTAATTACGCCAAGCGCTGATTCGATGATGGGCATAAAATAAATTTCGTTTTTAATTTTATATTCTTTCACTAACCGGTTAACTTCAACTTCAAGCTGATTAATTTGATCGGCAGATTCGCACTTCGGAATTAAAATAACATGCACATTGTGAGGCACGATGTACTTTAAATCTTCAAGTCCGAGTGGGAGTTGATTAATTCTTACCATTCTTTCGCAGCCGTAAAAGTTAACAGTACGTAACGCATTTCTCACAAGAAGCCGTGCCGCATCTTTTTCTGCAAGTGAAACACTGTCCTCGAGATCGAGGATTACTCCATCCGGCATGTGCAATCCTGCGTTCAGAAAAAACTTCGGTTCATTGCCGGGTAAATATAAGCGGCTTCGGCGGAGTTTCTCTTTTGTCGTTTTGTATTTGTTTTTTGTGCTAAATGGGAGAAGGAATTGTTTAGATAGAGAAGGATTAAATCTTCTCATTGCTGCTTCAAATCTGGCTGCAATTACAAATGGAAGCGCACCGTAATCTTCTATTAAAATAGATGCATCTTTTATTTCGAAGAACTCACACATTTCATTAATTTGCCGGCGGATTGAATCTCCATACATCACATCTACTTTGCTTTTAAGGTCGATTTTTATTCCGCCAGATTTTTTAAATTCTATTTCGATATAGCAGTCGGAGCGCACATCTGAGCCACGTTTACCGGCTGATGTTTTATTTAATTTTTTAATCATTATAATGTCCTAAAATTGAAATGATGATAATACTTTTTCTTTCTACTCTATAGATAATTCTATCTTTGCGTGTTATGCGTCTCGACCAGCAAGACGGATAATCATGTTTTAAAGGTTCAGGTTTCCCAATTCCTTTAAAAGGATTTATTTGCATTGATTCTAAAAGATTGGCAAGTTTTAGTAAATAATTTCTATCTGTTTGAGATATATTTTTTTTAATTGAATCAAGTTGTTGAAATGCTTCATCAGTCCATTCAAAAACGAATTGACTTTGCAATTAAATACCTAATGCTTCTTTGATTGTTAACTTTTTCGTTTTACCGCGTTTAAAATCATCTAGACCTTGTTCAATACTTTTTACCCATTTAGGATTACTAAGGATATAAAGATTTTCGATAAGATTATCATACTCCTCCTTTGAAATTAAAATAGCGTCTTTTCTTCCTTTTGTACCAACAATTAAATAAGGTTCACTGTTTTCGTGAACTTTGTCTATAAGCTTGTTCAGCTTATTTCGGGCTTCCGTGTATATGATCGCTTGCATTTCTTTTCCTTTTAAAAATGTCATTATAATGACACAATAATAGTCTTTTTAAAAAATTAAAGCAATTGTACTGATTGATAAATTGTAATTTCCAAGATGAAAAGAATGTCATTATTTCTTAAAATTATTAGCAATTAAGCAATAAGCTTTTTCATAAACTCTCTAGCAGTCATAAGTTCTGCTTTAAAGATAGCATCTTTAATTTCTTTCGTTCTGCTTGCAACAAATAATTGAGAA
>MNYQ01000091.1 GCA_001873185.1 Ignavibacteria bacterium CG2_30_36_16
TGGGTCCGTTTATTCGCAGCATAAATCTCGACAAACTTGATGGGCAAAATTTATATTTTACCTCCGCAGCCGAAAATGCAGAAGAAGCGTTTTCTCAAAATAAAAAATACCTTCATAATAAATTTCAAGAATTTTATGGGAAAAAGATTTCGCTTCATTTAAAAACTATAAAACCTTCAAATGAAGGGTTGGCTGCAGGTGAGAACTTTAGAAAGTCTAATGATCTGCCATTAGAAGATGATGAAGTAATCAATGCGATAAAAAAAGAGTTGAATGGGGTTGAGATTGCTTGATTTTCTTAAACCAAAACTCATCATTTAATTTGAAATTTGACATTTAATCTTTATTTTTGCTCCCTATGTCAAAAAACCTTATTATCGCAATTGACGGTCCAGCAGGTTCCGGTAAAAGCACCTCTGCAAAGCTTGTTGCTCAGAAATTAAATTTCTTATACATTGACACCGGGGCGATGTACCGTGCGATAACCTATTTGGCGTTAAAAACCGGCTGCTTATATGACAGAAATAAGGTAATTGAAATTGCCGAACATTCCGACCTTACCTTAAAATTTGAAAACGGTATTACACATGTTTTTGTGAACGGTGAAGAAATTACCGAGAATATACGCAGTGTTGAAGTTAACCAGAATGTTAGCGACATTAGCAAAATTGAAGAAGTGCGCACCAGTCTTGTGAAAAAACAGCACCAAATGGGGCGAACATCTTCCGGTGTTGTTATGGAAGGACGCGATATTGGGACGGTAGTTTTTCCAAACGCCGATGTTAAGATATTTTTAACAGCATGTATTGACGAGAGGGCGGAAAGAAGAGCCAAAGAATATTCGGAAATAGGAGCTCATATTCCTATTGAAGAGATAAAAAAAAATCTTTTGAGTAGAGATAAAATTGATTCTTCCCGTCAGGTTAGTCCTTTAAAAAAGGCTGCCGATGCGGTTGTTGTGGATACTTCGAAAGTATCAATTGATGAGCAGGTTAAGCTTATTTTAGATATTGTAAAAACCAAGATGCAAAATAATTGATGAAATTTGAGTTTTGTAAACCATCACAAATTAACTAATGTATCACTAAATCTTCTGCAAAAATTGTTTATTGATGGTTTGACGATTGAGCAGATTATTTATTTTTTTCAGGAGGATGAATGTCCGACGTAACTAAAGAAGCAATGAAGCTGGAAATTACCCCCGCTGATTACGAAAAAGCCAAAAAAGATTTCAACGACGAAACCTATTCGCAGGAAGAATTTTTAACTCTAGCTAAATTGTACACCGAGTCTTTCAAAGACTTAAAAGAAGGCGAACTTATCAAAGGTAGAATAGTTCGCGTTGTTGGAGACAATGTAATTATCGACGTTGGTTTCAAATCAGAAGGCGCTATACCTAAATCAGAGTTTTACGAAAACGAAGACATCAAAGTAGGACGTGAAATTGAAGTTGTTTTAGAGAGCGTAGAAGATCAGGAAGGAAATCTTGTTTTAAGCAAAATTAGAGCCGATTTCTTACGAATATGGGAAAAAGTTGTACGTGCTCACGAAACAGGTGAAATCCTTGAAGGTAAAATTGTTAAAAGAATTAAAGGCGGAATGGTTGTGGATCTGATGGGTATGGAAGCATTTTTGCCGGGCTCACAAATAGACATTCGACCTATCCGGGATTTTGATATATTCGTTGGACAGATGATGGATTTCAAAGTTGTAAAAGTTAACATCCCCACTGAAAATGTTGTTGTATCTCATAAAGTTCTTGTTGAAGAAGAAATTGCCGACCAAAGAAATGCAATTCTTAACAGCCTCGAAAAAGGACAAATACTTGAAGGAACTGTTAAAGCTATAACAGATTTTGGCGTATTCGTTGACCTTGGCGGTGTTGATGGTCTTGTTCATATCACAGACCTTAGCTGGGGACGTATTAATCATCCTAATGAAGTGGTTAAACTCGACCAAACTATTAAAATTGTTGTTACCGATTTTGACGAAGAGAAAAGGAGAATTTCACTTAGCTTAAAGAAACTCCTCGTACATCCGTGGGAAAACATTGATGAGAAATACCATATCGGCGATAAAGTTTCCGGACGCGTGGTTTCACTGACTGATTACGGCGCATTCATTGAACTTGAAAAAGGTATCGAAGGATTAATTCACAATAGCGAAATGAGCTGGACGCAGCACATCAAACATCCTTCACAGGTTGTTGCTATGGGTCAGATTATTGAAGCTATAATTCTTAGCCTTGATAAAGAGGAAAAGAAAATCTCGCTTGGAATAAAACAATTAGAGCCTGACCCGTGGGAATCATTAATGCAGAAATATCCTGTCGGTTCAAGACATACAGGTATTGCACGAAACTTGACAAACTTTGGCGTATTCGTAGAACTCGAACCGGGTGTTGATGGGCTTGTTCATATTAGTGATTTATCGTGGACAAAAAAACTCCGTCATCCGGGCGAAACTATTAAAAAAGGCGAAAAGCTTGATATAGTAGTTTTAACCATCGATGTTGAACAGAGAAAAATTTCTCTCGGACACAAACAGGTGATGGAAAATCCATGGGAAAACTTTGAAAAACTTTACGCAGTCGGAACTATGGTTGAAGGTAAAGTTACACGCATAATCGAAAAAGGATTAATCGCCGAACTTCCTCAAGATGTTGACGGTTTTGTTCCTGCTTCGCAGCTTGTGCCATCAAAGGTTAAAAATATTGCCAACCATTTTCCAACGGATGACGTTCTGCCATTAAAGGTAATCGAATTCGATAAAGAAAATAAGAAGATTGTGTTAAGCGCAATTGCTGCATTAAAAGAAAAATCTGAGAGTGAGGTAAAAGAATACCTCGACAAACATAAGCTCGAGAGAGTTACAGCTCAGGAACTTTTGAGCATTGATACCGGCGGAATTGATCCATCGGAATTTCCGATATTTGATGTCCCCGAAGAAAAACCAAAAGAAGAAAAATCAGAAAATCAATAAGATTAATTATTGTTTTCATACAAGAGCGGGGGCTTATTTTCCCCGCTCTTTTTTTTAATATTTAAAAACCTTTCTTGAAGCGGCGCCAACGAAATAAAGAATAATTGATGTCTAAAAAAGTTGCTTTACATACGCTCGGCTGCAAATTAAATTTCTCCGAAACTTCAACAATCGGCGGCGATTTTCTATCCCGCGGTTTTGAAATTGTGGAATTTAAAGAGAGCGCGGATATCTATGTTTTTAATACTTGCACAGTAACCGAAACTGCAGAGAAAGAGTGCCGCCAGCTTGTGCGCCGTGCTTTACGGCAAAATCCGGAAGCGTATGTGATTGTCACTGGTTGTTATGCCCAGCTTCGCCCTGACGAAATCGCATCAATTGATGGTGTTGATGCGGTGTTAGGAAGCAAAGAAAAATTTAAACTTTTCAGCCTGATTGATTCTTTCGAGAAAAAGGAAGTTTCCTGCATCTACGTCTCCCCTACTAATGAACTAAATGATTTCGGACCCGCTCATTCTACCGATGCAGATAGCAGAACGCGAGCATATTTTAAAATACAGGATGGATGCGATTACAATTGTTCTTTTTGCACTATCCCTCTTGCACGCGGCAGCAGCAGAAGTATGGAACTCGAAAAACTTGTTGCCGATTTTCGCTCGCTCGTTCAGCATGGGTATAAAGAAATTATTCTCACAGGCGTTAATGTAGGCGACTACGGTAAATCTACAAATAATTCTTTTCATGATCTACTTCTTCGGCTTGTTCAAGTTGAAGGAGAATTCCGTCTCCGTGTAAGTTCAATCGAACCAAATCTTCTTACAGATGAAATAATTGAACTTACAGCCTCAAATGAAAAAATGAGCAAACATTTTCACATTCCTTTACAAAGCGGCAGCCCGGAAATTTTAAAGAGAATGCAGCGACGTTATAAGGTTGAAGATTACCGGAAGCTAATAGATAAATTAAATTCTCGTATCCCGGGCGTGGGTATTGGGGTTGATGTTATTGTAGGATTTCCGGGTGAAACTGAAGAAGAGTTTTTGCAGACTTACAATTTCCTTCGCGAACTTGAAATTAGTTATCTTCATGTTTTTACATACAGCGAGCGTCCCGATACTAAATCAATGACAATGCAAAATCAGATAAACCTTGCTGAACGCCGAAAACGAAACAAGATGCTGCGAATACTCAGCGTTAAAAAGAGACACAATTTTTACGAAAAAATGCTTGGTTGTGAAGTGGAAGTTTTGTTTGAAAGCGGTGTTAACGGTGGATTTATAAAAGGCTTTTCGTCTAATTATATCCGCGTCGTTCATCCATTTGAAGAAAAATTAATTAACAAACTTTGCCGGGTTCAACTTATTGGAATTAAGGATGAACTTTGCGTAGGAAAAATATTAGTGATAAAAAATTCAGTTGACTTGTTAGCAAGTTAGTTCTAAACTTAAAATTAAAAACTGTAACCTTATGAGAAATTTAATTTTGATTCTTTTGTTCATCGTTTCCCAAACTTTTTCACAACAGACAAACAGCGGGAGGATCTTACTTGAAAACAATATCAAAGAAACTATGCAAAAAGAAGCTCCTGCGGAAAATTACTTGCATCAGGTTAAGCAGGATAAAAAAAAGAATGCTGGACTTGCAATACTCTATTCGTTAATTCTTCCCGGTATGGGGGAACTTTATGCAGATGGTTATTCAAGCGGAAAGTATTTTACAATTGCTGAAGTATCGCTCTGGGGCGCTTATTGGGGCGTTAATCAATATGCTAATTGGAATAAAGACAGGTACAAATCTTTTGCCGCTGCGCTCGGAAGTGCTGATGTTCAAGGCAAAGAAGATAATTATTTCGCTACTATCGGCGAATATATGAATGTAAAAGATTATAACAACGACCAGGCACTTAGCCGTGAATTTAAAAAGATGTATAACGAAAAAACATATTACTGGGAATGGGACACAAACGAACATCGAAAAAACTACCGTAATATGTGGGTGACAAGCGAACAGGCGTTTAATAGTTTAAGATTTGTTGTTGGCGCAATGCTGTTGAACAGAGTTGCGAGCGCAATAAATGCAGCAAGGTTAGTTTCCGCATATAACAAGCGGCAGGCAGAAAATATTGATTGGAGTTTATCATTCGGAGTTGAACAGAAACCGACATTACCGGCTTCATTAACAATTAACTTTTCAAAAGGTTTATAAGCTTACCTTTAAAATATTAATTCGCATTCAGGTGTTTTGTGAGGGAAATTTTAATGGGGGCTAGTTCGTTTTCTAGAATGAACCATATTATTGTTACATCTACAGAAAAGTATTCATGAACAATTCTATTTCGAATTCCTTTTATTTTCTGCCACGGAATATCTTTAAACTCATTTTGTAAATCTTCAGAAATATTTTTAGATGCTTCCCCTATTATTTCAATATTCCTCACAACTGCATCTATTACCAACGAGTTATAAGAAAAATCTTCAAAATTCATTCCTTTGGTATATGTCTCAATCTTATTTATACTTTCAATAATATCTAAAAATAATATTCTCCAGTCTCGCTTAGACATAAACAAGCTCCTGTTTTATTTTTTCGAACATAAGCGGTTTAATAGAATTGAGAGTTACCAGATCAACCTTAACATTGAGGAGTTGTTCTAATTCATCAGCAAGCAATACAAAATCAAGCCCTATTGGTTTTTCAAATTCTACAAGTATATCAACGTCACTTGATGCAGTAAAATCTCCCCGAACTATAGAACCAAACAGAGCAATCCGTTTGATATTATATTTTCTTGCTATTCTTTTTTTATTTAAATATAAAAGCTGTTCTACTTCTGCAAAATTTTTCATAATGTTGTTCAATCATATTTTATCGGTAAAAATAAAAAAATATTGGGATATTTCTTTAAACCTATGTTGAGCAATTCTCTTAATAACCTCTCTCTTTAACTATCATTGTAAGTTTGTTCATTAACAGGACAATCTTTTACAATACATTAGAATGCTTTTCCACAATGAGTGATTAGAAAAAGGATCCCTCACCACAAAAAATACTTTTGTAGCGCACTCATTAGTATCTATCAAGTTTAAATTTTTCTCCAAGATACAGTTTCCGAACATCCTCATCTTCAGCAAGTTCGTTACCCCCGCCAGATTTGAATATTACACCATTGATAAGAATATAAGCTTTATCAACTATGCTTAAAGTTTCATGCACGTTGTGATCTGTTATTAGTACGCCTATTCCACGCTCCTTTAACTTCGCAACGATGTTCATAATATCTTCAACTGCAATAGGGTCTACACCGGCAAATGGTTCATCAAGCAAAATAAATTTTGGATCTGTGGCAAGTGCGCGGGCAATTTCAGTTCTTCTTCTTTCACCTCCGCTAAGTTGATAACCGAGATTTTTTCGTATGTAGGCAATGCTTAACTCTTCAAGCAGACTTTCACATTTTTCTTTTCGCTGTTTCGAGTTTAGTGAAGTCATCTCAAGTATAGCCGTAAGATTATCTTCAACAGTCATTTTTCTAAATATCGATGCCTCTTGCGGAAGATATCCTATACCCATACGGGCTCGTTTGTACATGGGTACTTTCGTTATGTTTTCATCATTTAAATAAACTTTGCCTTTATCTGGTTTAACCATCCCGACAATCATATAAAAAGTAGTGGTCTTACCGGCGCCGTTTGGTCCAAGCAGTCCAACAATTTCACCGGTGGAAACTTCCACAGATGCTTTATTAACAACTGTTCTTTTCTTATATGTTTTTACAAGATTATCACTTCTCAGTGTTGCTTTTTCCATCATATCCAATTTCATTATTGATTTGTTGAAAGTTTATTTCTTCCAATAATTTTTCTTTTTGCGGTCTGTTTTTATGAAACATATAACGCGGCAGTGTAAAGGATAATTCCTTCCCGCTGACCTGCGGCTCGGGATAATATTCGCTTGTAGGCTGCCCGTATAGCCTTACTTCGTCAACCTTTTTATCATCAAATTTAATTTTTGTTGTGTGGGATGATGATTTAATTAATCCGTTTGCCTCATTATTTTCGTACATGTAATAAATACTTAGTACTCCGCCAAATACTTCCGTTAGATCAATTCCTTCTTCATCAAAATTAATATAAAGACTGTCGCCGGATATTTGGTCGAAGCGTTGCGGGTAAGTTTCGTTTTGCGAAAGTATAAATGCCTCTTTTATAACATCTAATTTTTTAATGCTGTTTTGTTCGAGATAAATAGCAACGGAATCGCCTGTTAATTGTGAGTTGTCATACCAAATGATCGGCTGCTGCGCTTCATGCGATATTTTTTTTGTTACTATCATCTCGCCGGTTCGGAAATAAGTTGTAAAATCATTCTTTGAAGCGAACCCGCTCCGTATTATTTGAACAGAATCTTTCGCAATAAAAATATTTGATGTATCGCGGATCGCTTCCATCACCAAAGATTTGATTACAAGAGTATCCAACTGAGGTATTCTTGATGAATCAATTATTCCATTCCCAAGTGTATCTAAGGTAACAGTGTAACTTGTATCTACCTGCATAAGCAGGGGTTTTTCGGTTATTAATGTGTATAGTCTTGCAGGGTAATCTTCGAGATGATTTCCGAAAATTTCCACACTGTTTTGAGAACTTGATATCTTTACATTCCTGTTGGCAATTGTAATTCGAGACTGCCTGAAATGTTCTAAAGAATCTGCAATAATTGTATTTGTTGAATCAATAATTTTAACATTACCAACTGCGACTGCTCTGTCTTGCGTTTGAAAGTAAGTTAGTTCGTCCGCGGTAAGGGTTGATGTTGTGTCAAACAGCCTTACGTTATTAACAAAATGTGCGCGGTCTTCGTTAAAAAAATACTCGCCGGTCTGCGCGGTTAAAATCACTTTTTGGTCGTCAAGATGAACACCTTTATCCGATTGTGCAATCCTCTCGTCTCCGTAATAAAATCCTTCCGGGGTTTTGATTGTAAGGCTGTCCTGCTTTGCTATAACATTACCTATCAACTTAGCATCATTTTTAGAAATGTATTGAATAGCCAGGTCGCAGGTAATAATTAAATCACCTTGTGTAAGAACAACGTTACCGTAAATTTCGCGGATTGATTCGCCGGCAGTGAAAGTTCCTACAAGGCTGTCACCTACAATAATTAAGTTTTCTCCTTTTTGTTGAGCATATAAACTTAAGGAAGATAAAATCAGTAATAATATTAGAGAAAAATATTTCATATTATAAAGAGTCGTTTCGGGCTGTGTAAGTAATATTATAAATTACATAATTCCGGAGCGCTTGATCAGATTCAAAGCCGTACCCCTGTATTTTTTCTACGGGAGTAATAATTGTAACAAATTTATCCGAGACTATTTTTTTGTCTTTATTCCGCCACATCAATTCTTCTGTTTTCAAAGTAACACCGCTGTCACTTATTGCCACAACGCTGTCCAGCGCATAAAGGTCTTTAGTGGCGTCATTAACTTTACCTCTTAAGGAAGTTAAAACGGTAGTTATGTTTTCTTCGATCCCATAAAAATCTACATGCACGCCGCTGTCCAACAATGTCATCTGCAATTTTTCAAACATTCTTAAATGTCCGGTTGCAAGCACTGCTTTAGTTGCGCCGGAATCAGTAAAAAATATGGTTGCATTCCAACTTTCCTGAGCCGGGAGTTCATCCGCATTCAAAGTTCTATCAATTATCGGTTTAACATTTCTCTCACTGCAGCCGGCATATAGAATTATTAGAGCAAAGGAAATTAGAAAGATTTTCATCTCGGACGTAACCCAAGATTGATCAAATCATGAAGATGAATTATGCCTTCAGGCTTGTTTGCATCATCAACAATAAAAAGAGTTGTAATCTTAAAACTTTCCATCTGTTGCAGGGCAAAACTCGCCAGGTATTTTGCTTTCATTATTTTGGGATTTTTTGTCATTACATCGAGTGCTTTTAAGTTTTTAATTTCCATGGTCTTTTCAAGCAGGCGGCGCAAATCTCCATCTGTAACAATGCCTGTTAAAAATCCATCTCTATTAACAACACCCGTTGCACCGAGCCGTTTGCTTGTAATTTCGATAATAACATCTTTTAAGGAAGTTTCTTCTGTAACGAGAGGAATTTTTTCCCCATTCAACATTATCTCCCTTATTTCAAGAGATAGTCGCTTGCCAAGGCTTCCACCCGGATGAAGAAGTGCGAAATCTTCTGCAGTAAAACCTCTTTGCTCAAGTAAAGCAACAGAGAGTGCGTCGCCCATTGCAAGCGTCGCGGTTGTTGAGGCAGTCGGTGCTAAATCGTAAGGACAGGCTTCTTCTTTTACATTAATGCTTAAAAATATATCGCACTCCCTCGCTAATTTGGAATTTCTATTTCCGCACATAGAAATTAGTTTTACTTTAATCCGTTTGAGCATAGGTATAAGATTGTTTATTTCTTCCGTCTCTCCGCTTTTACTAATTAGGATCACCACATCTTCCTGTCTGACCATTCCCAAATCACCATGAAGTGCATCTGTAGGATGAAGGTAAATTGCAGCAGTACCTGTGGAGTTTAAAGTTGCTACAATTTTTCGGGCTACTAATCCGCTTTTACCCATGCCAGTGATAACAACACGCCCGGGGCTGTTGATTATTACTTCAACAGCTTTTACAAAATCTTCATTAATACTATCTGAAAGATTTGAAACCGATTCGGCTTCAATTCTAATTACTTCTTTTCCTTTTTTAATTATAGCGGAATTATTCAATTTAGTCCTCTTTTTAAGAACCCGAAAATACTCTTCTGTGGTTTTCGGTTTTCAACCGTTTGTGTTAAATCTTCTTTTATTTTTACCCTCTTAAAATATTTATTATAAAGGATAAAAGCAGATTTAAGTTCGTTGTCCTGATAATTTTTTTGATTTATAAAAAACAAATCCGGTTTTAGTACAATTTTAGTTTCTCTGATGTTTTTTACAAGCATCAAGTAATTATAAAAATTAGTTACCGGAATAATATGGTTTACACCCGTTTCCGAACTGTGCAGCCACAATTTTTTATGCGAAGTAGCTATTGCGAGAGTATATAAATCATTTAGAATTATAATTTCTCTAACATCAGCATTATCACCGGGAGCTTTGCTGCCTGGCTGCCATTGTGAATAACTCCATACGCTATTTCTTATAATTGATGCATCTTTTTTTTCGGAAATATCAAATTCTATTTGCCCGTCCATTTCTTCATGAATTAGAACATCTATCTTTTTTCCCGGTTCGTAAATTGTGCCAAGAGCAAAGACCGGCGTTGATGCTGCCGATAAATCAATAGTTGATTCGGCGCTTCCTATAATTTTATTCGTATCACCAAACCTGCCGTTACCGATAACAAACATCGCACTGATCTTCTTCCTGTAACAATTATAACCCGGTTTCTTTTCCGGTAGAAGATAAAATAAAATTTCTTTTTCGCTATTATATAATTCTCTCGGGAACATCAGTACTTTTTAATTATCCGGTCGATTGATTGAATATCAATTAACAGCTCTTTCAATTCACTCAGCGGAAGCTGACTTGCTGCATCGCTGAGAGCCTTCTCCGGCTCTGGGTGAACTTCCAGAAATAAAGCGTCAATTCCAACTGCTGCTGCAGCACGTGCAAGTGGTTTTATAAATTTCGGTTCCCCTCCGCTTATTCCGCTTTTACTTGGCAGCTGCACAGAATGAGTTGCGTCCATTACAACCGGGTAACCGAATTCTCTCATAATTATAAGTGATCGCATATCAACAACAAGATTATGATAACCGAATGTTGTTCCGCGTTCGGTAAATAAAATATTTTTATTCCCGGTAGAAGCAACTTTTTCGGCGGCATGTATCATATCTTCCGGCGCAAGAAACTGTCCCTTTTTTATATTTACAACTTTTCCGGTTTCGCCCGCAGCAATAAGCAGTTCAGTTTGTCTGCACAAAAATGCCGGAATCTGAAGCACATCCACATACTCCGCTGCTAACTTTGCTTCTTCGGGTGAATGGATATCGGTTAAAACCGGGATATTTAATTTACTTCCAACTTCTTTCAAAATAGATAGAGCTTCAATTTCGCCTATTCCTGTAAAAGAATTAATACTTGTACGATTTGCTTTTTTGTAACTCGCTTTGAAAATTAATTTTATATTCAATGCATCAGTTATATTTTTAACCGCAGCCGCAGTTTCGTTTACGAGCTTTTCATTTTCAACTACGCACGGACCGGCAATTAACACAAATGGATTGCCTCCGCCGATATTTATCTCTTTTAATTTTATCATAGTCATTAATTCTTTCATCAAACTGCTCAAATATAAATAATTAACGCCTTTAATTATAGGTCATTTGCATTAGAAAAAGCATTATGTTCAGACCCGGATATTCGTGAAAATATTAGACTAAAAATTTATTCGTTTTGCCCGGCTTTATTTCTTGTTGTTCTGATCGTCTGCAGAGCGCTAATATGAATATTAAAAAAATAGTCGTAATTTTTAGTTATTATTTTGCTAACCAGTTTAAGGATTTTTATGATTTTCCCAATCGGAGATGATAACCGTGATAGAAAAATTAAACCTTTAGTTAATTATTTATTTATCGCTGCGAACATACTTGTGTTCATTTTTTTGCAGGATCTCGGCACTAATGAAACTTTTCTTTATAGCTATTCCGTCGTCCCGCAGGAAATAATGACCGGCAAAGATATTGTAACGGATGAACAAATTTATGAAGACCCTGTAACCGGAGACAGATATAAAACCCCAGGTATTGGCGAAACTCCGGTGACTGTTTATGCAACCTTACTAACGTCGATGTTCATGCATGGCAGCGTTGCACATATTTTTGGCAACATGCTTTTTCTTTTGATATTTGGAGACAATATAGAAAATAAACTCGGACACGTCAGGTATTTTTTCTTTTATATTATTGTTGGACTACTCGCCTCATTTGCACACATATTCGCAACATTTTACTTTGGTGCAGATATGCTGATACCCACTTTGGGTGCAAGCGGCGCAATATCCGGCGTGCTGGGTGGATATATGATGCTTTACCCGGGAAGAAAAGTAAAAGTAATAATATTCTATTTTATTACACAAGTACCGGCAATCGTTGCAATTGGTTTGTGGTTTGTTTTTCAGCTAATCAGCGGTTTGGGTGCTCTTGGCGCAGGATCACAATCCGGCGGTGTCGCTTATGGAGCGCATATAGGCGGCTTCATTGCAGGATTTATTTTGATAAGATTTTGGGGAATCGGCAAGAAATAACACACTTAGTTGTTAATGATTTTGTTGCATAAACTGATGCCTTTGTTCTTTATCAAAAAATAGTATATTGATAATGTATTCGTTATACAAACGAAGATTTTATTATCGAGATTAATTTTAGGAGATTATAAAGATGAGTAGTAGAAGTGAAAAAACAACTGCTTTTTTAACCGGAGTTTTATTTGGAGGTATTATTGGAAGCGCACTTGCGGTATTGTATACTCCATATTCAGGCAAAAAAATGAGACGGGTTATAAATAATAAAACCACAGGTATGGTTGATGATGTATCCGATTATATAGAAACCGGGAAGGGAAAAGTTGAAGGAATTTATAAAGAAGGGAAAAAGCGAGCGGAGACTATAATTAACGATACAAAAAAAATATTGAACAATTAATGAGTCTGGTCTAAAAAGGTATTTCCCGCCATTGCGAGTTACCAAAAAAGGCATTGCCTTCATTTATAAAAAGAATGACTTTATTGTCATTGCGAACGAGTCTTCGAGTGAAGCAATCTTTTGATTTTTCGCTAAATTCGGCAGATTGCTTCTCCCGCAATGCGGGATCGCAATGACATTATTCAATAGGACCTTTTTAAACCAGACTCTTCATAATTATTTTTTTTGTTTAAAACCTTTTTTTAATCATACTGTTTTTTATCTTTAAATAGCTTAAAAACTTAAATCCAACAATTGTGGAAAAAGAAAGAAAACAACAAATATTAAAAGCGGCTGAAAAGCGTTTTGCCCGCCACGGTCTCAACAAAACTACACTCGAAGAGATTGCCCGCGATTTAAGAATCGGGAAGACGACTATCTATCATTACTTTTCTTCCAAAGAAGAACTTTTTTATGCCGCTATAAAGTGGGAAAGTGATCTTGTTTTGGAAGAATTGGCAAAAATATTTTCAAGTGAAGTTTTCTCGATTGCAGAAAAATTGAGTTTGTATTTTGAATTTAAAGAAGGACTTGACAAAAAGTATTCTTTGATTTACGAAGTACTACTGAAACTATTCTACAATAATGAGCATGAAAAAGAAAGCGAACCGATTGTCTATTTAATAAAAAAGGAAGAAGAACTGATTAAAAAGTCAATTCTTAAACCAAATAAAATCGAAAATGACAGTTTAGCTCTTTTTATTGTTCAACAAAGTTGGGGATGGTTATTCAGCAACAAAATTGCATCTATATCTAATACTGAGATTGAAATTCTAACTAAAGAAATATTTATTAAAAGCATACAAAATATGCTGAGTTAACTTCAAGATATTTAACTGTGCGGTTTATTCAATCATTAGAACTAAAAGCATTTTACTTCTCAATTAATCAATTTTATTTTTTCAAAATGGAGTTCGTCTTAAATCGATTTTATTTTTTTATGACTCATGACTAAAGACGAAATTGTAGATCTACCGGTTGAAGCAGCGACGTTTTGCATAGTGGATGTGGAAACAACAGGTCTTTCCGCAGCAAACGGCGGCATAATTGAGATTGCACTTGTGAAGGTTGATAATTTAAAAATTACAGAAAGTTATTCCTCACTTGTAAACCCGGGGCGTTTAATTCCTTACTACATTACACAGCTCACGGGCATTTCGGATGATGATGTTTTTGACGCCCCATACTTTGAAGAGATAGCCGATAGGGTTGAGAGTTTTATTGCTGAAGATATTTTGATTGCACACAATCTTTCGTTCGATAAAAGTTTTTTGAAGAAAGAATTTCTTTCCTGCGGACGCGAACCTCTTTCAAATTTAAGTCTCTGTACTGTTAAACTCGCTCGAAAATTGTACCCGCTTTTAAAAAGCAAATCACTCGGATCCGTATGTCGGCATCTTGGTTTGCGCAATAATTCAGAACATCGCGCACTTGGCGATGCAAAAGTTACCGCTCGTGCGTTTATTAAAATGAGCGTTGAAGCTAAAGCTAAGCTAAATATTTTTACAGTTGGCGAACTTATTAATTTTCAGTATGCACCCGGTTCTAAAAAAGAGAATCTACGTATCAAGCAAAGTTTATCTAAAGATATTAGCACGCTGCCTGATGCACCTGGCATCTATTATTTTCTTAATTCAAAAAATGAAATTATATATATAGGCAAAGCTAAGTCGCTAAAAGATAGAATTAAATCTTACTTCTCACCGACAGCGCCGCGAAAATCTAAAAAGATAATTCAGCAGGCTTCTCACTTAAAAATTGAAATTACAAACTCCGAATTAACCGCGCTTCTTTCAGAATCGGAATCCATCAAAATTGCAAACCCAAAACATAATACGCTATTAAAAAAATATGGTAATAAATATTTTTTAAGAGTGTTAAAAACTCACGATTTCCCCTCGATTGAGATTTGTAATTATTTTGACTTTGACGGCAATGATTATTTCGGTCTATTTATAACGAAGAAAAAAGCCGAGTCTGTTTATGAGATGATTATTAAATCTTTTGAAATCCGCGAATGCAGCGACGCCGAACTTGAAAAAAAACGATCGTGCTTTTTAAGTGAGATCGAAAGATGTAATGCACCATGTATTAATAATGATAAAAAATCTTACGCTGACGAATTAGAAAAAGTTTATGAGTTTATGTTCGGTAAAAACCAGTTTGCGCTAAACAGACTGCTAAATAAAATGAAAGATTATTCGGCTAAATTAAGGTTCGAAAAAGCGGCTGAAGTTAAGCAGTTAATTGATTTAATACTTTCACAAACTCATAAATCGTCTTTACTTTCGGAACCGGTAAATAAAGCAAATGTTCTATTTGAAATAAGCGAAAGATTCAGCCGGGATTATATTTTGATGATCAGCGGGAAAATATATGTGAAGCAATCGAACTTGAAGAGAAAAGATTTATTTGAAGAGGCGTTGGATGATTATTTTGAATTCACCAGGTTTCAAAATAATCCGCCGGATGATGAAGATTTGGAGAAGATGAAGATTACATTAAACTGGCTGATTAAAAACCGGAATAAAGTAAGAATTTTCTATTTAAAAGATTATCAATCAAAAGAAGAACTTTATAAAAGAATTACTAAATACACTCCTCGGACTTCTGATTCTGTTGAAGTTACATTCGATATAAAAGATTTTTTAATTACGGAGAAAAAATAAAATTAGCGGCTGAGATTTTGCGGAGGGATTTAATAAAAACCACATGTTAAAAAAAAGCCGGAAAGTTGGTGACCGGCTTTTTAATTATTTCGGAATGGATATTTACTTTTAGGACATTTGCCTCTTATTTTATTAATGACATCTTCTTAGACGCTTTAAAACTGCCGCTTGTTATTTCGTAAATATACAAACCGCTTGCAAGGCTGCTTGCATCGAAAGTTACTGCGTAACGACCTTTGGTTTTGAAATCGTTAATGAGTGTTTTTACTTCTCTGCCGAGAATATCATAAACCTTTAATATAACCAATCCATCCTGCGGTATCTGGTAGCGGATTGTGGTTGATGGATTGAAGGGATTGGGATAGTTTTGGAATAAATCATATTCAGTTACGTCAATTCCTTTATTTATTGAAATTTCCTTTACAACTGATTTAGGAAGTATTTCTGTATCAGCAAATTTATCAACGAGAGAATAATTAGCATTAATGTTGTCGTAAATTTTAAGTTTCAATTTTATACTTCTATTACCATGTCCGCTTGTATTCAAATGATATTGAGTACTGCTGTACGGCTCAATAAAAGAGGAAGAATATAACACTTCATCAAGAATACCTAAAACTTCATTACTGACTGCATCTATCAATTAAACCTTGAAAATTATTGAATCATTCTCGGATAGAGAAGTTTTAACGTAATCAACGGCACCAAACTGAACGGTATAATAAAAATTGGAATTATCGGTAATATCTATAGGTTCCGTTTCTAGATATGCAATAACATTTTCTTTAAGTGAAAAATCAACAGAATCATCTGCTTCTTTAAATTTCATTATTACGCCGTCAACATTTACATCCCCGATGGTGTAATAAAATTGCGTGCTGTCTTTGTATACAACTCCTTCACGTCCGTTATTAATACTGTTTCCGGCTGCAGATTTATTAAGAGCATAACAATCATTAATGCTTAAACTCTGTTTAAATTTATAAGGCAAAACATCAGTTTGAAAGCCCATCGCATACATTTCAGTATTATTAGAGCCATTCGAGATTTGAAGTGCCTGCCCGGTTAAATTGGAACCGTCTGTTAAAAAATTATAGATATTGTATAAAGTAGAATTATCAGTAAACTTGCAAATATTATTTCCTTCTTCGCCCCAGCCAATATAATAGACTGGCGGTATACCTGCATTATCTGTAATTTGTGTTGATTGAACATCATCGCCAAAGTTCCAAAATCTTGAATTAGTAAGACCTCTAAAAACCACCCTACTCTCTATACAAGCGCTCTCAATTTTATTTAATCGCTCTTCTTCACAATAACTATTTCTCTCCCCAATCCAAGCCGCACGAGCAATTCCCCCGATATCAATCACAGACGGATATCTATTAACACTAAAACCATCACCTTGTGAAATGTTAATCGGGTACGTATCGATGGTTAGTTCGTTATATTCATTATAATAATATTTACTATAAATAACATTATTATTCTCTTCCCAGATAAAATGAAATGTTAGTGGAGTAGAACCCCATGTTGAAGCCAGAGATAAATTTTTACTATTTTCCGAATAAGCCAGCTGTTGTTCCGAATATTCTATTAATTCCATATCGTCATATAGTTCTCCTCCGCCATCTCCAATAGGAATTAGGTACCCTTCAGTAGCATAAATACCATTATCCCAAGAATTTGGTTCACCGTAATAATTATAACCAATGATAAATCTATTCATATTACCGTCATACGCCCAGGAAATAACCGGATTTACTTTATAAGAAAAAGGGGGAGTAAAATTTTCAATAGTAATATTATCAACAGGATAAGTTTCATCCGGATAAAATAAAAATGCCTTAATGTAACTAAGATTATTGCCCGGATATTTTTCCTGGAATACTACAATTGTATTACTAAATGCATCTATAATGGCAGGACTTGATGCTTCTTGATTATTTAACGGCTGCCCGTTGTTCATTAACACCCAGGTAACACCATCATTTGTACTTTTTTCATACCAAATCTTTCCCATACTCTCATATACAACGTGTAAATCCTCGTCATCTGTTCGCACAAATTTTCTTTGTCCGCAGTTATTAAAGCTTGCAGCATTATCCGACCGTTGAACGCCTTTGTAATATGCGGTATAACTTGCGCCGGGGTTAGTTACAGCTATGCCGGTATGTGTTGGATTTGTTGAACCATCATTCCAATGGCTGAATTGCCATGTTGTATTATCATAAGTGTTGCTGTAAGAATTTGCAGTTAAATTGTACCGATCATAATTAGGATCACTGTTTTCAAAAGCTCTAAATGGATTTGAGGAACTATAATTAAGATCACTATAAATTTTAGAAGCATTTGTCCATGTCAAATCATAATTGCCGATGTTTTGTGCACCTTCGAAATTGCTGGTGATGGTTAAGGGTAACACTTTAAAATAGTCCGCTAGAATCATTGTACCGTCTACTATTCTATAGTTGCGAGTTGAATTATATTCACTTGAACCAATATTCCATTTTCTAAACCTATAATCGTTGTTTAAAATAGGTTCTGAGTAGGTGGAAAAGGAATGTGTATACCCTTTCCAGACGTTAAGAATATCATTTTGGTAGAAAGGGATTCCATTTATATCGATTTTTCCATAAAAATATGGCGGCGCATTATTTATTTTATTCCTAACATAATTATCATAATAAAAACAGCTATTCGAATGAACTAACCCAGCAAGTTCCCAATATAAAATGTTTTGATATGGAGTCAATAATCCACCTGAACTTAAGTTACTCCGCCGACAATAAAATTCATATTCATTGCTCGTAATACGCTTTATTATTATATCAATATCATAAAAGCTTTCAGTACAAGTTTTGAAGTCTATAAAGAAGGTGAATTTCGGTATTTCAGGTATCTCGCTTAAATTTGAAAATATGTCAACTCGGTATTTTGCAAATGCTACCATCTCCCACTCTCCCATACCAGAATTGTCTGTTATAAATTCGAAACCAAACTTGGATTGTCCACTTTGAGGTATAGTTTCTTCAGCATCCTGATAATTCTCTGTATAATTATAAAATCTATCATATACAAAAGACATAGCATGCATTCTTATTGTAAAAATTTCCATTGAGTTTGGATTTTCCAATTCCACATAGATTTCAGGTTGATGTTGCGAAAAAGCAATACCAAACCAGATACAAAAGATTATAAATAATTTTTTCGTTATTTTGTTCCTATATATAATTTTGGTGAATTGTTTTCTGATCTGCCTACTAAAAAAACTTTTGCCGGTGTTGAGTAAACTGCACTAAAACTACCCATATCGGTTTGTAATTCAGTATATTCATGCCAGTCAATTCCGTTATAATGAAATACAACGGATAATGAACCAACAGCAAAAATGTTATTGGTTTTTTCTATAAAGATATCTTCGATATGACCAACGATATTTAAGGGAATGTAATCCCACCGGTTATTCTGGTATGAAAATAAATTATTTCCTCCGATGTAAATTTGTTCATTGCTTACAGCGCTAGCCATCGGATAAATTGCTCTTATCTCATTATTTGATATATCTGCCCAACTACCGTACTTTACTTTTATAACTTTAGTTTTCGATTGAGTTACATAACTTATAGCTGTGATTATAAAATTATTTTCATCATTACCGCTAATCGATGTTACTCGCGCATCGTTCAAGGTATAGATTACTTTTGCCTCCGTTCCATTCCAATGGATTATTTTACCCCACTGATTACCAAGATATAAATTACTGCTTGATGTGCCCCAGATAAAAGTGTAGGGTATATTGTTAAAAAGAACCGTGTCTATCGGGAAATTCTGCCCACCAGAAGAATATCCATCAACCCAATTCCATTTGATCCCATCAAAGTGATAGACTCTCCCACCCACTATCCAAATATCATTTGCCCCAAATCCATAGATTGCATAACCGCCAGCAGCACCACTGTCCGGCAACCACTCACTACCATTCCAGTGCAATGCGCCGTATGTTTGCCCATTAATTGAAACTCCTCCAACAGCCCAAACATTGTTTTCGTCTGTTCCCCAAACATCATATAATAAATTGGAAGGATAGTTGGCATCTCCTATTGTAAACTCTTGCCATGTAAAGTTATGGCTTGTTGGTGCCAGTGTTTTGGCGGTTATTGGTTCGGTTTTTTCTTGCAGCTTTCCGGCGGTGTCGGTTAATGCGGCGTAGTATTTATACTCTGTATCAAGCATTAAACCGTTGCCGTTGTTGTCATCAATTATGGTTGTGTCTTTAACTGTAACCGGGAAAAACGCTACAAGCGTATCAACTCCATTAAGCGTACGGTATAAACTTACCTTCCATTGTAAATTGTTCATCGTACATTGTACATTAATAGAAACGCTCCTGTGTGTAACATCTTTAACGGTAGTACTAACCGTATCTTTTTTTACTTCATCCGGCGGCGGCTCTGTGGGCGGCGAGGATTTGTTGCAGCCTATTACAAACAATACGGCTGCGGTTATAGTAATGGTTATTAAATAAAATATTTTAAGCATTATTTGCCTCCAATTAAATTTATTCATACATACCCAAATTTAATAAAAGTCACTTTCCAACTTAAGCATTACAGGTATTTGTAACTAAAGTAGTGAAATCATACTGCCCATATATTAAATTTGTGAAGCAATAAAGAAGCAGAAGAAGAATGAGTTTATTCATGGCTTTTTCCTTTCAATAATTTGTGCCAATTAAAATTATTCTATCGCTGACAGCGAATATTTTATTATCAAAAACATGGATTCCATATAACGCCCTTTGAGTTAGTCCGTCAAATGAAGCCCAGTCAATACCGTTAAAATGTTTTATTCCATAATCACCGCACGATGCAACATTATTACTGTTTGTACCTGTTATTTCATACATCCAGCTAGCACACAACACCTCTTTTTTCCATAAACCACCATATCTAGATTCTATGTATCTTGCATGTAAAAAGAGTTCATCATTTTTCGTCCCCAAAATTGATGTAAATGGTCCCTGTGTATCTGCAGAACCAAAAATCCCTCCGCCGGTTCTGATCAGATTCCACGGACCACCTTCATAATGAAATAGTTTGCCTGCATGTTGGGAGTAATCACCAGCGACTGCATAAATATTTTGCTCATCTGTTCCCCATATCTCCAGAATAGCTAAATCAGTTGAAAAAACAATACTGGCTTTATTCCCATCCCAATGAATTATTTTCCCTCTTCCGCCGCTGAGATATAAATTATTGCTCGATGTGCCCCAGATTGAGGTGTATGGGGTATTATCATTAAGCACTCGATCCAGCACAATATATTGACCTGTCGTATCATTTAAATAACCACTAACAGGATTCCACTTTATGCCATCAAAATGAGATACTTCGCCCCCAGCAATCCAAATGTCAGTGTTTGAAAAACCAAAGACTGCGTTCAATCCACCCCTTTTTTTATCCGGCAGCCATTCACTGCCATTCCATTTTATCACCCCATAAGTAGTGTCGTTAATTCTCACTTCTCCAACTGCGCTATCGGTATCTTCAACCCGCCATTGAAAACCACCATCAGTTTGATGGTCACCAATTGTTTTTCCATTACCCATTAGCAAAACATATTTAATGGGATATGTATTATAGTAGTATGTAATTCTTGATTTAATAAATTCTCTCGAATCGCCTGTCGATACTTGTTCGAGTATTGGATGGAATCCTCTTGAAGTTTGTAGATCCGTTAAATCAGTTATCCAGGTTGCGCCTGATCCGGTAAAAATATCGGGGGTTATTATTAAGTAGTCTTAAGAACTTTGTGCCCTTATAAAAGACGGACTAAAAATTGTAAAAAATAAGAATAATATTAACACATACTTCTTCATTTTAAAACTCCATTTGTATTTGGCCTAATTGTTTGAAAGTTTTTCATTTTATTTCGTATTTATGGAATAAAAGAATGACTTGTCCTAATTTTTAATTGATTTTATTTCTTTTCGGTCGGAAAGTAATATTTCAGGTTCAAAGTCAAAGAAATAAAATTGTCTATTTAAATAACGCGCTAAAGGATTTTTTCTAATTGGTAGTAAGGGAATTTGATCAATACGTATTGGTAAGAATTGAGTGCAAGCTTGTTTCCCACCATAAAAACCCATCCAATTTATTTTAGTGCTGTAATAAGAGTCTTCAAAAAGATCCTCAAAGATGGCATCATCATTCATAAGATTTATCCCTGCATCTTTGTAATTGGCTGCACCACTAAGGAATAAAAATTCGTCTATAAAATTTGGATTAACATTAACAATATTAGTCGATGAATATATAGTTAGACCTGTTGAAGTAGTTATAGCTGTAGGGTATTCTCCGTTGTTTTCATAAATTACACCACTTCTTGAATTAGGTAATGCATTAGCATCAACAATAGCTATCCCATTATTATTACTATCAAATATATTATTTGCAATGAAGCCAGAAACTGGGACCTGATTACCAAATCTTAATGCCGCATTACAATTATTTATCACATTATTATATATATATAGTTTCCTAGGTGCTCCAGTTTTTGAATTAATAAAAATTCCACTATTCGTATTGAAGTAGATCGCAGTATTTACTATTATAGCATCGCCCCCGAAATTTATCCCTTTCAATAATGCTCTTGATACATATAATCTAGGTTGGTTGTATCCAATACCAATTGCTTCAATCGAAAAAGAGTTATTTTTGAATTGAATATCTGAAACCTTAAACCAGTCATTATTGGCATTTGGATTTATGATACTCAGTATACATTGATCTGTTGGACCTTTTATTACTGTACCTTTTATACTCATTCCAAATATTCCAAATGATTTTGAATCTATTTCTATTTTTGAAGTTACATTATAATAGGAATTAGGAGCACAATTTTGTAGATAAATTAAAGTCTTATCCGATAAACCTGAAATTGAATTCTGTAAATTGGCTGTATTCAAAATAAATACAAAATTTCTTCCGAAACCCAATTCTTCAGTCCTTGTTTGGTCTGAATAAAATGAATTTATTAATACTGTATTCGTTGCAAAATATTCCAACATATTTCGAATAGCTCTATTTTGACTACCATCATTTATTATTGATTTTATTCCGTTCCATACAGAGGATAAACTATTAATTGATTTTAATCTCCAAAAGGCACCAGCTACTAAGGCTTCATTTTCAGAACCATCATATTTTGTTTTACCACCTGGTAGATAGGTGTATGCACTATTGGGATTAATAATAGAATAAATATAAGATGTGTTTACGGTGCTTAGATCTAGTTGAAAATTATATGGTGCATTATTATATAAACCAGAATTATTGAAGACTGCACAAGCCCAAAAATTAGCCCAACCCTCACTATATGCCAGATGTGTATTTCCTTTCTGATCAATATAGTGGCTACCCTGTGCTTCATAATCATAATCGAAATTGTTTATAGCAATTTGAATTGAATGTCCATGTTCGTGAATAATTACTCCATCAAGTAAATCATAATATTGAGGTTGAGTTGAACCAATCTGAATGTAATTAATTCTGTTGGCAGCATTCTTAATTCTAGTAAAAGACTCATGCCCTGAATTACTCGTTGTACCTGCTTCAACATGTTGTATGGTTCCCAGATTATCTCCACCGACATTTGTTCCAATCGAAACGTCGAGTCGATTACCTATATGGGCACATCTTCTCAATGTTTCGTTAATAACATCTGATGATTGATCAAAAAAATAATTAGCCTCGATTGATGAATATATGTTTTCATATACATCACTAATAATTGGTGTACATTTTAATTTTCCATCAGTTTCGATTCTGCCGGTAAAGTATATTTCATATGATCCTGAATATCTCATCAAATATAATAGAACTCTATAATATCTTTGAGAAATTATTATATTTGTTTGAAAGGTTCCATCTCCACCTAAACTTTGTATTGGATATTCAGTGAATGGGTCTTCAGGTGTTACATTATTATCAGGGGATTCATATATACGCATAAGCCAATTATTGACAGGTTTTGTGTCCGCAGAAAAAAAATCTTTATAAGAAATATTGCCATGAATATTGACCTGCTGGAAGCTGTATACCAAATTTTGAGTGGAATATGAGCTTAGGGGATTAATACGGATTGATTCATTATTTAAATTTCTATCAATGTATTCCGTTGAAAATGACATTTTTTTTGTTAATCCTGTATCCGGGATAGACCGT
>MNYQ01000053.1 GCA_001873185.1 Ignavibacteria bacterium CG2_30_36_16
CTTTGCTACTTCCCATCGTTTTTAACACTTTATATTTGCCAGAACTTTTATCTATAATTTGAATGCTTATTAAACCACTTTTATTATTTTTTTTCCTGACAAACATTCGTTAATATACAAAATCGGGCTATGGGACACCCATTTCTTATACCATTTTTACTTAACTTATTGTTTTATATTAACTTAACTTTTTTCTAGGGTAATTATGTCGAAAACAGGAGGCTTTTCATAAATGCTCCATTTATTTAGATTGATTGATTTTCCTATCCATAAAAAGATAAGAGTTGTTTAAGATGCTTATTGATTTTTATTTTGGAAAAGACAAAAGATTAGCTGTCGTTCCAGATAAAACGAAGAAAGAAGAAGTCGTAGAAATTCTTTAATATACTAACAGTACAAAACAACACTAAAAAATATTTTTTCAGCATAGGTCAATTCCTATAATTGAGGTTAAAATATAGGAACGTTTTTAGTTTGAAGCAATAACAAACTGTAAAAATTTTAATTAAAATCAATTTATTTTTTTAAGTGCCTTACGCTGTTTATCGCAGATTAAAAATTAATTCGGGTCAGCTAAGTGAAATTCGTTGCTTATATAACTTCAAAACTCTATACGCAGTGACATCCATCTGAGGCATATAGCAGCATCTTACTTTATGCACTTCATGTTCTCCTTTAGGTTGTGAAATCTTGTTTACGTAATATTTATCCATATTAACTGGCGATAAAGAAGAGACTGTCGTGCAGCAGTCTCCAAAATATTTATAATCACTTTACCAGAAGCATCTTTTTCGTACTTATAAAATTTTCTGTTTCCAGGCGGTAGAAATAAACACCGGTGGAAACGCTTATATTCATACTGTTTGTACCATCCCAACTTGTTTCGTGCCGACCTTGATCTTTCACTTCGTTAACAAGCGTTTTAACAATTCGTCCGAGTATATCATAAACAACAAGTTTCACTTTTGTTTGAAGCGGAATGTTATAACGAATTAATGTTGCCGGATTAAAAGGGTTAGGATAGTTTTGTTCGAGTTTAAATTCTACAGGCAGAATTGTATAATTTTCTTGAACATCTACGGGTATATCCGTTCCGCCTGAGAATGCTATTATTTCACCAAGACGTGAGGCAGAAGCAAATTCCCAGCTTCCGTTTCCGTCAACGTCGCCGAAAGATTCGATAAGTTCGGCGGCGTTTCCGCTCCCGGTAAAAGCATAATTAAAAATTGGATTCCCATCACGGGCTTCAAAAATATTTACTTCTTTATTTAGATCTGCAACGCCAAATTCCGGTAGATTATCGCCGGTCATATCATTCAAAATTCCTACGCCCAAAATATTTCCATCTACATTCTTACTCCAAATAATATCTCCGGTAGAGCCTTCAAGCAGATAACAAGCAGGCGCAATTCCACTTACAAAAATATCGTCTGTGCCGGATTCGTTAACATCTGAGACGACGCGTAAGTCTTCAATAAAAACATTGCCAATGCTTCTCTGCCATAAAACGATACCGGCATCGCTGCTAAGCGCATAAACATTTCCGCCAATATCTCCCACAACCACATCGGAAGCAGGATCGCCGCCGATATCTTCAATTTCGTAAACAGTCCAGGGAGTGCGGGCACTGGGGAAAGACCAAATAATGTTTCCGAGAGAATCGAAACCAACAACTTCATAAGAAGAACCGGCGCGCGTTCCGAAAGCTCCGCCAATATCATTAGAAGCAACCATGTATTTTAATTTTTGCTGAGCGCTTTGGTCTATCCGCCATATTTCTTCTCCCGTACGACCATTAAGCATATAAACAGAGTAGCGTCCTTGACCTGTGCCTTCATTGCCGCTTGCGGAAACAAGAACTTCCGGTATGCCGTCTCCGTTACGGTCTCGCTTAACATCAAGTCCCATAATATCTCCGTTTGCATAATTTACCGAATCGCCAAATTGCCAGAGAACCTCGCCGGTAAAACCATCAAGAGCATAAACAAATTCATTGCCGCCGCCTGTGCCGATAACAACATCTTTGGTATCATCGCCATTAAGATCAGCAACCTGCAAACACCACTGGTAATCAACAGAGCCAGTGTTATTAGTGCCCCGGTAAGTATTGAACTTCCAGAGTAAATCCGATTTACCGGATGAATTTCCGTTGTATGCAATCGTCCAATAATTTTCCGAAGCAATTACAAGATCATAAACTCCGTCAAAATTAATATCATCAATGCCTTTAAGCGCTCTTATTGTACGGTCGTTATAACTTGTGCGCGGATTATCGGGTATTATGCCTGCCCAAACTTTTGTTCCGAGCGATGAATCGAAAGCAGTTACGTTTGCAGTTAGAAGCACTTTTTTAACATTTGAATTTGAAGCGTTCGAATAAATTGTTAGTGTATCGCCGTAACCGGTATACATATCGGGTCGGAACCAAACCTTAAATATTTTAGAATCGATAGAATCAACCTGGACAGGGAACACAAGTTTATCGAAATAAAAATTGTACATGTTAACAGTAAGTGAATCTATGATTAACGGAGCAGAACCGTAATTAATAACTTCAATTTCTTCGTAAGAAGTTGAATTAATTCTTTTATCGCCATAGTTAAGTTGCGCCGGAGATAAACCTATGAACGGAGCAGTGTAAACACCGGTTCCCTGCAACCTCACTTTTGAATAAACAAAGTTGGGGTCGTTGTGATAAAAGATTAAAGAATCATCATAAGCCATATTTGCAGCCGGAGTAAAATGAACAAAGAAAGATTTCATACTGTCCGGTTTTACTACCATCGGAAAAGTGCCGTCGATGGTAAATGTAGTATTGTTAATGTAAATAGAATCTAAAATTAGATTTGCATTTCCGTAGTTAAGCAAATGTACTTGCGTTGTAGAAGTAGAATCAATCTGTACGTTTCCATAATTAATGCTTGTAGTTAGCAGATCAATTCCGGGAGAACCGCTGCCGCTCAGGTCATATTTAAATAACATTCTTCCGGTGCTTGAGTTTAATGGTTCTGCAAGCAGCCAGAAATTGTCGCCGTCCCAGGCAAGCCCGCGTGGATTTTGTCTAACGCCAGGATTTTCTGGAACGTGAAAGGAGAACAACGTATCTTTCGATACAAGACTGACTGCATAAATATTTTCGGGATCGCCTTCAAACCCGTCCATCACGTAGAAAAGTGTATCTCCCTTTACGGTAATGCCTGTAGGTTGAAGACCGAATACCGGGATGGTATCAACAATAGTTTTTGTAATTACATCAACTTTATATAACGCAGCCTGATTATTTGGATAATAAACTGAAACCCAGACACCCGAACCGTCCCAGGCGGCTCCGCCAAGGTATTTACCTGTGAATGGAGTTGTGATTGAATCTACAACATTTCCATTAAAATCAACTTTAAAAAGATTATGCTTTGAGCTTCTTCTTTCGAGGTACCAAAAATATGCGCCGTCAAAAGTTAACCCCTGAGAATAGCTCATAACCGGATAATTAATATCAACAGTATCTACTTCATTGCCGAGCGCATCAACGCCATAAAAAATTCCTTTGCCTGAAGTTGATGAACCGGAAGAAATGTAGTAGAGAGAATTTGCGTAAACCAAGCCATAACCCGAATTGTAAAAAGTATTATTTGGCAGCGGGACTGTTTGGACAAGTGACTGAGCAACAAGACCAAACGGAAGGAGTACACAAACAAGAAACACAATGTATAATTTTTTCATTTCACCAAACCTTTATGATAAATTAGTCTGAAAATTTTTAATAAGTTACATCTTTCTATCGAAAGAAAAAAAACTATTTTTTGGGATTAGCAGCGCGCCATTCTTTTATGTACTTAGCGATATCAGTTGTTATCGCTCCGGGAGTAAATAGATGCCCTACTCCAATTTTCTTCAATTCTTGAATATCCTCTTCAGGAATAATTCCCCCACCGGTTAGGAGAACATCATCAATCCCTTTTTCTTTCATCAGGCTGATAATTTTGGGAAAGATTGTCATATGCGCGCCTGAGAGGATGCTGATGCCGATTACATCAACGTCTTCTTGAATTGCAGCTTCAACAATCATATTGGGTGTTTGACGAAGCCCTGTGTAAATAACTTCCATTCCGGCATCTCTTAATGCGGCGGCAATTACTTTTGCACCCCTGTCGTGCCCGTCTAAACCGGCTTTGGCTACCAATACTCTAATCTTTGAATCCATAATAATCCTTGTTTTAAACGTTTTTTATTTTTTCTGCGATCTGCTTCATTTCGCCATTACCATAACTTTTGAATACAATATTAAATTTTACTTTGTCATCACTATAACGAGGGATGATATGATAATGAAAATGAAAGATTGACTGCCCGGCAGCTTTACCTGAGTTAACTATTATATTAAATCCATCCGGTTCAAAAGCTTTCACAATTTTTGCTGCAATTTTTTGTGAAATTAAAGTGATATTCCTTAATTCATCAGCGGGTAGATCGAGATAATTTTCATAATGTCTCTTCGGTATAACAAGTGTGTGACCAATGTTCAACGGTTTTATATCAAGAAATGAAAGAACATTTTCATCTTCATAAATAATTTCTACCGGCGCTTTTCCCGCAGCTATTTCACAAAAAATACAATTCATGGTTCAAAAATAAACCTAAAAACATTGTCAGGCAAAGAAAAACATCATTCCCCGTTTAAGTAATTCCGCTTCATCGATAGCGCATAGATTATCGGACACACAACAAATCACAAACATTAAAATCGGAAATTAGAAGTCAGAAATTAGATGCTCCATTATCTACTTATTTAAAGAGCTTATGAACATTACAATCATCATGAACTTTTTAAAACTCACAAGCTAATAGCTCTCTTCAACCTTTGCGCCGAGGTATAATTCTTTTTTTGCAAAGACGCCGAACAATCCTCCAGTGTGGACAAATATTACCTGCTTTCCTTTTCCTTTATTTATAAAATTTTCGTGATATGCCTTGAATGCTTTTCCAGTATAGGCGGGGTCAAGTATTAAGCCTGTTTCCCTCGCAAACTTTTTTATGAGCGACAGTTTATCGTTTGTTATTTTTTTGTAACCTTCATAAGAATACCCCTCAAGTATAACAAGATTTTCATCTTTTAATTTACACCCGAGTTTAAAGTCAAGTATACAGCCTTCTGCAAGATTTAATATTTTCTTTTTGATTACTTCTGCTGGATAAAGAACATTAACCGCATAAATTTTTATATCGAGATTCAGCAGAGACGCCCCCACAAGCATCCCGGCAGTCGTTCCGCCTGAACCGGAGGCGGATAATATACCGCTGATCTTTGAAAAATCCACCTGGTTTTTTAGTTCGTAAATAAAATTAACGTACCCCCAAATTCCAAGTGTTGATGAACCGCCTTCGGGGATTACATAAACCCGCTTTCCTTCTTTAACGTACTTCTGCCGCTCTTCAAACATAATTTCATTTACTCTATTGTATTCGCTTTTGGAAAGGTATGTAGTCTCAGCTCCGATAAATTTGTCGATGAACAAATTGCCTTCAGGTTTTTTTGATTCTCTTCCCCACAAAAACAATCTCGGTTTCATCCCCGCCTGAACGGCAGCTAATGCAGTTGCACGCGAATGATTCGACTGCTCGCCTCCGCATGTAAAGACGTATTCTGCTTTTCCTTTTTTTGCTTGATAAATTAAATATTCAAGTTTTCTTACTTTATTACCCGATAATTCCATCCCGGTAAGGTCATCGCGTTTTATTAGAAAATTTTTTCCTTCAAATTTTATTTGCTGTACCGGCGTAGGTATTGCCGCGAGATTTATTTTATTGGGTACTTTCATTATTTATCCTTTTGCTTAATTATTCTTTTGTAATACATACGAGCACGCTCAAGGTCTTCGGGAGTATCAACAGCGATATTATCATACTCGGTAACCACTATCTTAATTTTGAAACTGTGTTCAAGCATTCTTAGCTGTTCGAGCTTTTCAGCCTTCTCCAAATCAGTCGGTTCAAGTTCCGTAAATCTTAGCAATGATGGTTTTCGGTATACATACAAACCAACGTGTTTATAAATATCGCATTTTTCAATCCGGTCCTGATAAGTTTTTGCTTCTCTGACATTTGGGATTGGTGAACGGGAAAAGTATAGTGCAAAGTTATGATAATCAAAAACAACTTTAGGAATGGAAGGAGATTTTAACTCCTCAACATTTTCAATCCTTTTTGCAAGCGTAGAAACATTAATCGAGTTATCGAACAAAAGCGGTTCAATTGCCTGGTCAATCATTTCACCGCGGATAAAAGGTTCATCACCCTGAATGTTGACTATTATTTCAGCTTCCTTCATATCACGAACAACGTATGCAATTCGGTCGCTGCCAGTTTGAATATTTTTAGGAGTAACGATCACCTCGGCGCCGAAACCGCGGCATACTTGAGTAACTTTATCGTCATCAGTAGCTATAATTATTCGATTAATTAATTTTGAGTTAAGTGAGTTTTCGTAAGTATGCTGTATCATCGGCTTGCCGCCGATATTTGCAAGCGGTTTTCCCATCAATCTTGTGGATGCAAAGCGTGCCGGAATAACACCAATAATCATATGATTTAATTTCATTCTAATTGTTGATGTAAAAATAAGAAAATATTTGTGCTAATATTATATATGAAATATTATCAATTGTGCACCTCTTGCAGAATTAAGTTTTTTGAAAAGTAAGTTGGATTTCTCAGGGCTAACGATAGATTATTATTATCACGTAACAGATACTCGTAAAGAGTGGTTGCAGGAAAGAAATGTTCAGGTTATTACTTTGGGTACTTTAAAAAATTTATCATCTGCCCGGGGAGCATTTTTTAAAGCTTCTTTTTGCGTCACGCATTCTTTTGTTTCATCTTTCCTTAAAGTATTTTCATTTTCGATTGGATATGAAAGCGGCTCAACATTTTCTGTATCCAGCTCATTTAGTTTTTCTACATAAGCTAAAATTTGGTTTAATTCTTCCGTATAACTTTCAAGCTCTTCATCCGAGAATTTTAATCTTGCAAGTTCTGCGATGTGTTCTACTTCTTTCTTTGTGACAGACATTTTACTCCTTCATATTTTTTATAATGATATTACGCACTCTTTCCATCAACACATTCTCGTCTTTACGAGTAACAACTTCCGAAGTTTTAATCGGGTCATCAAAAATTACGGTAATTGTGCCGCTTTTAATTTTAAATTTACCTTTGGGCATTAAATCGTACGAACCGGAAATAGAAACTGGAATAATTGGGTAACCCGCTTTAACTGCGAGATAAAATGCGCCGCGTTTAAATGGCTGAACTTCGCCTGTCTCGCTGCGAGTACCCTCGGCAAAAATGACAGGGGAAATTTTCTTTTGAGCCATTTTCTTTTTTGCCTCTTCAATACTTCGCATCGCACTTTCTCCATTTTGTCTGTCGACCATTATATAAGGACTAATTTTTAGCTGCCAACCGAACACTGGAATTTTTCCAAGTTCTTTTTTGAAAACGATGCCTATATTGTTTGGTATTGCGGCTTGCAGCGCGGGTATATCAAACTGGCTGCTGTGGTTCGAAACAAAAACATAAACTTTTTTTCTGTCAATCTTTTCCGATCCCTTCACTTTTAACTTAATCCCGCTAATTGCAAACACGCCGCAGGAAAATATTTTTCCTACATAATTATAAGACTTGAAACTCCTATCCAATAAAGCCGAAAGTCCTGCAAGGAGCGATATTAAAAAAGTATAAAAGCCAATTAAAAATAATTTGATATAGGAGAACAATTTACTGCTCCGTCTGCAAGTTTTGGAGAGAGGTAACTGTGCTGCCGGAGTAATCAATTATCGCATTAACTCTGTTGTTGATTGATGGATGACTGTAGAAAAACCACTCCACAAACGGATTAGGATTTTCATCTCCAAGATTCTGCGAAGTAAGTTTTCTAAGAGTGCTTACAAATGCTTCAGGCTTTTTAGTTACGTCAACTGCGTAACGGTCGGCTTCATATTCATACTTACGGGATAAAATATTACCAAGCGGAGTTTGTATTAACCCGATTAACATTGCCCACAAGGAAAGAAGCGGCAGGGCTGCGATATCAGTACGCATATCGAAACCGAACCATGTCAACGAAACATCGTACAGCTTAGCTATCAGAAACAAAGTTAAAAAACTTGATACAGTTCCGATTACGATATTCTTTATAATATGTTTTTTCTTGTAATGCCCCAGTTCGTGGGCAATAACTGTTTCAATTTCATCTTTAGTATAATTATCGAGTAATGTGTCTCCGAGTAAAATCCTTTTCGACTTTCCAATTCCGGTGAATGCAGCGTTAGCCTTTTTCGTATTTTTACTCATATCGAACCGGTAGACATTTTCAACTTTGACTCCGGCTTCTATAGCAAGCAATGTAATTCTTCTTTTTAACTCTTCGTCATCAATTGGCGTAAGCTTATAAAACAAAGGAAGAATTAAAACCGGAACGATACGTGCAAGCAAAACCGAAACTATAAAAAGCAGAATTGCGAAAGGCAGCCACCAGATGCCTCCAAAAGTTTTAAGAGAAAAGTAAAACGCAAGCAGAATCGGGATTCCAATCGCTGCAAAGATGAGTAAGCCTTTTAAGTCTTCCAAAATCCATTTAATAAAAGTTTGATTGGATAGGTCGTATTTATGTTCGAGATAAAAACCGGAATAATAATTTACAGGAAAAAATAGAACTCCTGAAACAACGCCCGTAGTAATGATGAAACTTATTAATAACAGATAATCATTAGAAGTATAACTGTTTATCCAAATAATTAGTTTGTTACTGTAACCTAATGTTACAAACAAATACAGCAGTACGAAACTAATTACAGTCTTACTTATTCCAACGGCTAATTTTATGTTATTATATTTTTTCGATTCTTCGGGTGAACTCATGGAAATGAAATTATTTATTAATCGGTGAGCAAAATTATAATTTTTTAAGTAAGCATTCAAACACAAGTAAAAAAGAAATCCCGGCTTTTAACCGGGATTTACTTTGTTTCTAAAAGTTAACGATTATTTTTTTTCTTTATCGTTTTTTTTATCGGCACTGCAGCATCCGTCTGTTCCAGATACTTCATTCTCACATGCTTCTTTCTTTTCTACTTTTACAATTTCTTTTTTTACTACTTTCTTTCCGTTTTCACCTTCCGGCAAAGCGGCAACGTCATCACCTGATTTTATTTCAGACGTTGTTACGACAGTAGTAGTTTTCCCGTCAATTGTTTTTGTAACTTTTACTTCCTTAGTGTCGGAATTGCAGCACTCGCTTTTTGTTTGAGCATTAACTGCAAAAACAAAACCAACTAACATTGTGAGCATAAGGATTTTTTTCATGGGTACCTTTCGTGATTAATAATTAATTGTCTTTTTTCTTTTTAATTGATTTGCCGTCTTCGCTTAACCTTGAAATATATTTTTCGGGGTCGGCTTTAATTTTCTTTAAACATTTTTTACAGCAAACTGCGTAAGTTTTACCTTCGTAAGTATAAGTAATTTCCGGATCAGCATCTTCAGATGAAACCGGGCAAATTGTATTCACCGGCTTGTTATCCACTACTTTTTCTTTCTTAACTTCCTTTATTACTTTCTTGCTTCCCTTATCCTGCGCATTTATGCTGAAGCTTAAACTTAGCAAAACAATTAGTGTGAATAAAAAGATTTTCTTCATTTCCGTTCCTTTCATTTATTTTAGTAATTAGTCCACATCTTAACATCAAATAATTTCCAAATCATTTCGCTGCAGCCAGCCAACTTTACCATCGGGTAACCTTATTTTTACCCAATCGTCAATTGTATCTTCTAATTTAACTTTTAAACCTTCATGTATGATAAATGCATCTCCGCTTTTGTGATCAGGCGACAACTTTACTGTGACAGTATTTTCAACAACTATTCCTTTAATTAAATATACTTCACGGTTAAATTTTATAACTGCCAATGCTGAACAAGAAAGCATCAATATAATTGAGATTAATCCTGCAATTAGATATTTTTTTTGTTGTGAAGGTGACTTTGCAAAGAAGTAAAATCCTATTGAAGAAAGCAAGGCGATAAAAAAGAAATATGCAGTGAAAGTCCAGCCCGTTAGCGTTAAAGCGCCAAGAAGTGCTTCCCACCATTCAAACAAAAAGAACTGGGGAAAAGATTCGATGCTATCAACGGTTTTTGAATTTACAAATGCAAGATTATGTTTAATATCTTCATCGCTGGCATCGAGTTTTAATGCTTTTTCATAATACAAAATTGCATAGCCTTGCCTTCCGGTGCGGAAGTATGCATTGCCGAGATTATAAAATAATGCGGCGCTTTCGTAATTTGCATCTACTAATTTAGAATAAACACCAATCGCCTGTTCATACTCTTTTCCTTGAAAATATTGGTTTCCTATTTGCATCATCTTCTCTGCCTCGGATGCCAAGACATTTGATGCAAAAATATAAAGCAGAAGTAATATTATTTTTTTCATTATAATTTTCTTCTACCGCTAAATTGTTTCTCAAGTTCGATGATAACATCGGCAGATTCATTATACATTTCATTCATTGCTATCGATTCTTGCTGTCCGGGTGCAAACCGTGCAAATTCACATTTTTCGGCACAAGATTTAAAATCAGTGATAAGTTTATCGTCGATCTTTCTTGCGTGTAATTCGCCAGCCGCTCTTTCAAGTGTAAACTCGGCTTTTGGAATTTTAAATTTGTCTTCGAGATATCCAAATAACGCCTGAGATATTTCATTATAAAACTCGACGGGTTTATTCGCTTCCATTAAAACTTTTGCATTTTTTAATTTTGTTCTTGCTACTTTCTGTGCCTTCTGGTAACGCATCAATTGCACATTTCCGGAAAGTCTATCACTTCTTCGTTTCCACCCAACCAAAATGGTTAAAGCGATTATCGGAATAATAACAGCCGCCCAGAATTCATTTTTATAAATAACAATTTTTTCTTTTTTTCTCAAATCCGTCGCATCCATTTTAATGAAACGGATATCATCGCCAAGCATTTTTACATCTTCTTTAGAAGTAAAATTGCCGCTTGTCCGGCTTCCTTGTTCCACTACAATAGTATAAGATTCCGATTTTAAAGTGACATACTCTTTTTTGGCTGGATTAAAAAAAGAAAATTCTAATGGTTTGATTTCAAAACTTCCCGAACTTCGCGGAACTAAAAGATATTCAATTTTCTTAATTCCCGATACAACTCCACTCCGATTTATTTCCTCATCAATTTTGGGTTCGTAAGTCTCAAAACTTGCCGGTAGTTCCAACAAAGGAACGTTGACGAGCTTTATATTTCCTGTTCCTTTAATTTCGATTTTGAGTGAAACCGGCTCGTCTGTTTTTGTGGTTTTTTTATCAATTGATGAGGAGATTGAAAAATTACCAACCATTCCGTTGAATGAATCAGGTACATCCTCGCCGGGTAAAGGAATAACTTTTAATTTAATCGTGTTCGACTTTGTTTTGTATTCAACCATTTCCGATGAATTAAAAAACGGATCGTTAAAAAAATCATCGAAAACATTACCGGTGCCCCGTCTTTGTTTTTTTACCTGCACAGGCACATTTATTTCAAATGGAGTTACTTCAAGCTCTCCATTTTGAGATGGAAACAGAGCAACCTTTTTCAGAACTCCAACCCTGTACTGTTTTCCGTTCAAGACTTCGGTATTAAACATTATGTTTTGACCAGAAGTCAATTCTTCTGCCCAAAAGCCCTGGTACTGCGGAAGTTTAGAAACAGACATTTGTGATGCAATACTAAGACGTGTATATAATTTGTAAGTTACAGTTACTTGCTCGCCTCTATATAGCGTCTGCTTATCTGCGAAAGCTCGAATGAATAAATTATCGCCAATCTCAGCATCAGGATTCGTTCCGCTGGATTTTTGCTGTGGAGTTCCCTGCTGAACTTCAATTGTTAAAGGTTCTGTCGTCAATGTTCTGCCGCTGTATTCAACAGACGCCTGCCCTATTTTAAATTTTCCTACGCTCGTTGCATTTACATAAAACGAGAATGATTTTGAACCTGAAACGGCTCCGTTAATTATCTGCATACTTGTGCTTAAGTTTGGACCCGAAAGCACATTGAAATTTTTAAAATCCGGCGCCTTAAAATTTTTAACGCCATTAATATCTTCTCCGGAGAAAGTAAATGTAACCTGAAAACGTTCATTCACCCCAACCGGATTTTTATCAACTGAAGCAACAAACGATTGAGCAGAAACTACAGCCGGAAGCAATAATAATATGATTATTAAAAGATATTTCGCTGAATAATTCATTTTCATTTCAATTGTTTTACCAGTCTTTTTCCGTTTTAACTTTTTTGCCCTGAATTTTACGCAGTTTTTTTTGTAAATCTTTTTCGTTATTCTTTAATGCCTGAAGAATTCTTTCCGCTTCTTCTTTAGAAATTTTGTTCGGCTCAGGTTGTTTTAAATTATCTTGTTTACTTTCCTGGTTCTGCTCTGGTTTCTGCTGGTCTTTATTCTGCTGATTATTTTTGTCCTGGTTTTGCTGATTGTTTTGCTGGTCTTCGTTTTGCTTTTGATCCTGGTTTTGTTTGTCCTGGTTCTGTTTATTTTGATCATTCTGCTGCTGTTTGTTATTATTCTTTTCAAGCAGTGAAAGAGCGTAAGACAAATTATATTTGGTTTCCATATCATCAGGATTAAGCTTCAACGAATTTTTATAAGCGTCAATGCTTTGCTGAATAATCTTACTCCTCTGCTGAGGGTCTTGTGCATTTTCCTGCTGCTTCAATAGAGAGTTACCAATATTATGGTAAATTTTAGCGGAGTAATCATTTTCTTTTGATGACTTCAAAGCAGATTCAAAAGATTTAACGGCTTCATCATAGCGCCCCTGTTTATAAAAAGTATCCCCAAGATTGAAGTTAGCGGCAAAATTATCCGGCTGCTTTTCAATTCCCTTTTTAAAATTAACTTCAGCTTCAGAATAATTTCCTTTTTTGTACAAATCCACTCCATCATTATTCAAGCTTCGTATTTTCTGTGCAAACGTAGAAACAGAAAATGAGAATACGATTATCATCAATAAAAACTTTTTCATTACAATCCTAACCTCCTATTTATTTTTGAAAAGAAGGGAGATTTTTTATCCGAAATAAAAAACTCTATAATTAGTAACAGCAGCGCCGGCGCAAGGAAATAATAAAACCGGTCTTCATAATCAGTTACTTTTTTTGTCCCGAACTCCGCTTTTTCAAAACCCGACAAATCTTTATAAATCTTATCAAGTTCATCTTCGTAATTTGTGCCTTTAAAAAATTTACCATCCCCCTGAGATGCAATATTCATTAAAGTTTGTTCATCAAGTTTTGTCAACACCACACTACCGGAAGCATCTTTCTTAAATCCGGAAATATTTCCGTTAGAATCATAAACAGGAATCGGCACGCCCTCTGCCGAACCAAGACCTATCGTGTAAATTTTAATATCCTTTTCTTTTGCATCATTTAAAGGCTGCGTTAAATCACCTTCGTGATCTTCACCGTCAGTTATTAGCACAACAACTTTTTGAGTTGCCGTTTCATAATTGAAGGAACTAATTGCAAGTGATATTGCCTGCCCGATTGCCGTACCGGGCTGAGGAATTGAGTTAACATCTACAGCAGATAAAAACAAATTCGCTGCAGAGTAATCCGTGGTAAGCGGAAATTGAATATATGCCTGCCCCGAAAAAATAATTAACCCGATTCTATCGCCTCTCAATCTTCTTATAAGATTTGATATTTCGTACTTTGCTTTTTGCAATCGGTTTGGTTTGATGTCCTCGGCTTTCATACTCAATGAAACATCGAGAGCAATGTAAACATCTATACCGGTTTGTTTTATTTCTTCCATCTTAGTTCCGACCTGCGGATTAGCAGCGGATGTAATCAACAAAGTGTAAATTACAATAAACAAAACAAATTTAAGCATTATTTTTAAGCTGCTATAATCGGCAGAGATAATTTTAAGGAGATTTTTATCTGCAAACCTTCCTAGTAAATTTTTCCTTCGTTTTGACAAAAACCAAAAAAATAAAATAAACACCGGAATGAGATACAACGCATAAAAATATTCTGGATTTGCAAATCGAATCATAATAATTACAAACTCTATGGTAGTTTTCTTAAAACAGTTTTACCTAAACCGAATTCTAATAATATCAACAAAATTCCCGCTTCAAGCCACCCATAAAACAATTCGCTTGCATCGCGGTAAGATGTAATTTCAACTTTGGCTTTTTCCATTTTATCTACTTCTTTATAAATATTTGCGAGAGTGCTATTGTTAGTTGCGCGAAAATATTTACCGCCGGTTGTTTCAGCAATTTCCTTTAATATTTTTTCATCAATTTCAACCGGCACCATTTGATAGCGTGTGCCGAATGGGGTTTGAACCGGATACGGCGCTTGACCGCGGGTTCCAACACCTATTGTATAAATTCTTATACCGAACGTTCTTGCAATCTCCGCTGCGGAAACCGGATCAACTTCACCGGCGTTGTTAACGCCGTCGGTTAGAAGAATTATTACTTTACTTTTTGCATCGCTATCCTTTAAGCGGTTAACGCCATTAGCTATTGCGTTGCCAATGGCTGTTCCGTCTTCAATCATTCCGCTTTTAATTTGCGAAAGAAGATTACGAAGCACGGAGTAATCAATCGTTAGTGGACATTGTGTAAATGCATCCCGTGCAAAAACAACAAGCCCGATTCTGTCAGATGTTCTCGCAAAAATAAATTCATCCATAACATCTTTAGCTGCATTGAGCCGGTTAGGTTTTAAGTCTTCTGCAAGCATACTGCCTGAAATATCAAGCACTAGAGCAATATCAATTCCTTCTGTGTAAATATTTTTCCCTGAAGAAAAAGATTGCGGACGTGCGAGCGCAATTATCAATACACCTATCGCCAAAAGCCTGAACAGCGCCGGCAAAAATCTTAGCCGTTCTTTTAAAGTTTGAGAAAAGTTTTTAAATATTGCTACCGATGAATAAGTAATAGCAGCTTGTTTTTTTCTCAATCGCAACCAGTACCAGACCGCCATTACCGGAACTAACAATAGAAAATACAGAACCCAAGGATATGCGAATGTAATATCATCAAACATTTTCGTACTCTCCGCCTCTGTCTTCAACAGGAACAAATTCAGTTTGCTTAACAATTTCTTTTGCTTGAGTCATCATTTCTTCATTGACTGAGGGCATCGGGTTAAATTTTGCGAACTTTACAAGATCTGCGTTGTTTAAAAAATTACTCGTAACATTTCTGATAACTTCCGTATCACTTCTTTGTTTTAAATTATTAAGCACCTCACTGGTTGATAACTCAAGCGCGGGCATTCTATAACGCTCCTCAAAATATCTTCTAATAATTTCTGTAATCCGAGAGTGATACTGTTTTACTTCGCCATCCTGCCACAAGTGTTTTTCTTCAAGCGCTCGTAAATCTTTTAATGCTTTTATGTGAGGCAGTACCTGAACTTTTGGAATTATTTCTTGAGACGGTTCTCTCTTCTTTTTATATTTATAGTAGATGAATATTTGACCTGCAAGAGTTAAAATACCAAATACAAGTAATATAAAAAGTATTACTATCCACCAATCAAGAGGAATTAGAATTGGTTCTTTGATATCCTTTATGTCCTCCTGTTTAAGAAGTCTCAATGTATGTACAGTAAACTTAACAGAGTTTGTAACTTTGGTCTGATAAATTGAATCGGTTAAAAACTCAGCAGGCAATGGAGCAGCCTGCTCATCCGGCAATTCTTTCTTTTTGTATCGAATTGGATAGCCGGGTATTATCACATCCGATGAATCAAAGCGCGAAAGTATATATTCATAAACCGAAATGATCATTCCGCCACTGCTACTTTTCACGGGCGGTTTTACTTCCCAAACATCGACATTACTTATGCTGTCTAAAAAGTTTGGTGGAACGATAATATAATTTTCGGGAAATGTTATTTCTACTTTGTAACTAATCCGATCGCCTATTAAATAATCGGTAGTATCGGTATAAGCTCTTGCATTAACCTGCTGAGCGAACGAATTAAATGAGAAAATAAAAATGCAGAAGATTACTCTAAGTATTTTTACCATCTTCTTTCACGCATTTTGAAAAATTGAACTAAAGGTTTTACATAATCCCGCCCGGTTTGAACTTCTATGCTGTCAAGTCTGCTTGCAACAAAAAGCGTTTTTCTTTTTTCGATGTTAAGCATTTTAATTTTATGAAGCTGGCGCTGTACACTGCTGCTGCTTGTATCAATCCATCTTTCTGCACCGGTTTCGGCATCGACAAATTTTACTAAACCAATTCTGGGCAGAACTTTTTCACGTTCATCGTTCAACACCACGCCAACCAGATCATGCTTTTTTCCGATTATGCGTAGAATACGGTCGTAACTTTCATCCATAAAATCGGAGAGAAGAAAAACGATGCTTCTTTTTTTTATTGCATTGTTCAAATATTCCAAAGCAATTTTGATGCTGGTAGATTTCCCCGTCGGCTCAAAAGAAAGCACATCGCGAATGATGCGAAGAACGTGTTTCTTCCCCTTTCGCGGCGGAACAAATTTTTCAATTTTATCTGTAAATAAAATCATCCCCACTTTATCATTGTTCTTCATCGCTGAGAAAGCAAGTATTGCGCTTATCTCTGCAGCTACCTGCTGTTTTGTTTTTTCAACCGTGCCAAAAATCAAACTGCCGCTAAGGTCAACAAGCAGCATCACCGTGAGTTCGCGTTCTTCTTCAAATATTTTGATGAACGGATGACCGAAACGCGCGGTAACATTCCAATCTATATTCCGTATATCGTCTCCAAACTGATATTCGCGCACTTCGGAAAACTCCATCCCCCGCCCTTTGAATACGGAATGATATTCGCCGGAGAAGACATGGTTAACAAGCCCGCGTGTACGCAGTTCAATCTGGTGTACTTGCTTTAAGATTTCTCTTGTAAGCATTAAGGCACTTCAATTTTGTTTAAAATTTCTTCAATAATATTTTCTGATGTAATTTCTTCAGCCTCGGCTTCGTAACTTACAGCCATACGATGGCGCAAAACGTCGAAGCAGATTGCCCTCACATCTTCGGGAATTACATATCCTCTTCGTTTAATAAAAGCCATTGCCTTTGCCCCAAGCGCTAAATTTATCGATGCTCTTGGTGAGGCGCCGTAACTTATCAGATCAACTAATTTTTCTAATCCGAATAATTTAGGATTACGTGTTGCAAATACAATATCAAGAATATATTTTTCTATTTTTTCATCAACATAAACTTCCTGCACCAATCCGCGGGCTTTTATTATTTCTTGCGGCGTAATAACCGGTTGAACTATGCCTTCGGTTTTATTTACATTCTGCCGCATAATCTTTAACTCCTCTTCACGCGACGGATATGTTATTTTAACTTTGAGCATAAATCTATCAACCTGCGCTTCCGGAAGAGGATAAGTTCCTTCCTGCTCAATAGGATTTTGCGTTGCAAGAACAAGGAAAGGTTCATCAAGATAGAATGTTTCTTCCCCTATTGTTACCTGTCTTTCCTGCATTGCTTCAAGCAAAGCGCTTTGTACTTTTGCAGGCGCTCGGTTTATTTCATCGGCAAGAATGAAGTTAGCAAAGATTGGACCTTTGCGTATAAAGAAATTTCCGTCTTTCTGATTGTAAATCATTGTTCCAACTAAATCAGCCGGAAGCAAATCCGGCGTAAACTGAATGCGCTGGTATTTTGCTTTCATTGCCGAAGCAAGAGTTTTGATTGCAAGCGTTTTAGCAAGTCCCGGTACTCCTTCGAGAAGTACGTGACCATTACCGAGCAATCCGATCAGCAGCCGCTCTATCATTACTTTTTGACCGATAATTACTTTGCCAATTTCATTCTGAAGAAGATCAACAAAAGCACTTTCATGCTTAATTTTTTCATTTAATTCTGCAATATCCAACTTTCACCTTTCAGAAATTTTTACGAAAAATATTGAATTCGAATTTGATAAGACGATTAAAAATAGGAATAAGTTCCCAAAAACAGTTGCAAACTTATAAATGATTGAATTTTAAAACAAGGCAGGATACAATAAGTAAAAGGCTCAACCCTTTTGAGTTGAGCCTGTAAATTAAATTGTTAATAATTTATATTAGTGTAAGTTCGCTTACCATCGGCAGAAGTGCCTTCCTTTATTGTTATAACAACAGTGTGTGTTCCGCTTGCATCACTTGTCATGAATTCAACAAGGTAACTGTTTGACAAAGCGCCGGTAACAGGAAGTTTCGAAAGATCGAGACCAGTTGCATTACTAGGAACTAAAACAACCGTTCCGCCGGTACACTTGCTCATATCCCAAGGGCGTTCATTATAAAGTGGTGACCACGAATAAGCATTTGCAGTATCAGCATAACCGCTCCAAACAGTATGAACCGTTGCCAAGCCGCCAAGTTGTGTGCAAATGGCAGATGTTGACCACTCTGCCAAACCGGATGGCTGTGTGGATTCGTCTGTAAAATTAACAAAAATTCTTTGTGCGCCAGCACGCCAGGAAAAGTACTGATGAGCAAACAAAATGCCTACTACACCATTTTCATCATAATACCCGTGGGTGCCATGAAAAGTTGAAGCATTATTGACTAACGAAGCACTATCGGATCCGCTAAATCCCCTTGCACGGTATGTTCCTGAACTTCTATTTAAAAACGCTTCAAGTTTCTGTGAGTTCGTAAAATTGATCGCACCGTCTACATAGCCGTAGTAGCCGACACAACCAAATTGAACATCAAGCCCAACGCCCTGAAGTTTCTGCGCAAACTTGATAATTGATGCAGCAATAGAATCTGCTTCTTCACCCATACTACCCGAAATATCAATAGTAAAAACTATGTCGGCTTTTAAAGATGTACCGCTTCCAACTTTTGATACTTTGAGTCCTTTAACAGTTCCATCTTCTGTTACAAATAGATTCTGCTGTGCAACTAATGAGAGAGGATTATTTGTAACAGGATTTACTAAACCTGTCATATTCATTTGAATACGGGAAGAATTCCCCGATGCTTTTCCAAAAGTAGCAGTTGGTGTAATGTTATTAATAACCGGAGTAGGCACAGTTACATTTGTAGGATCGGCAGGAATATCATCCGGATTGTTATTGACCGGATTTTAATCTTTATTGCAGCCAACCGCAAATAAAAAGAAGAACATTACAACGAGTGTAAATAAATGTTTCATATTTGGATTCCTTAAATTGTGTAAAAAGTATTCCGTTAATTAACGGATAAAAAATACACTGGAAAAATATTAAAACATTAGTACATTAACAATTGCTAACGTTGATTTTTCAAAAAATGATATATCTGTGCAACAAGACTGTGATATGTAACAATTTGAGTAGTTTCCACTTAAGTATTTATTTTTTATACCGTAATAATTTATTGGTTTTAAGAAAATATTTTTTATAGTTTTGTTCGCATTTTAACTTAAAACAAAATCAGTCTGTTGTCATTTTGAAAAAACAATAATGGGTTTAAGACCAGCCGACTTTCATTTAGGCTTGATCAGGAAATATTATTTCAATTCAATTCTGACATTTATTCATCACTAATAACAAAGGAGAAATGATGAAATCTTTTTTCTCATTATTACTTTCACTCATCTTCATTTCATCTGTATTGGCGCAGGTAGATGATAATAAAAAAGAAGTGTTATCGCCTGGAACTTTTGGAGGTCTAAAATTCAGAGGTATTGGTCCAGCATATTCCAGCGGCAGAATTGCTGATTTTGCCGTTAATCCTAAAAATCATAGCGAATATTACGTTGCTGTTGCAAGCGGCAATTTATGGAAAACAACTAACTCGGGTACAACATGGAAACCCGTTGCAGATACTGTGAGATCTTATTCATATGGCGTAGTTACAATTGACCCAAACAATTCAAATGTAGTTTGGGCAGGCACCGGTGAAAACAATCATCAGCGCGCGCTTGGTTATGGATGCGGCGTAATAAAAAGTACGGATGGCGGCGAATCATGGTACAATATGGGATTGAGAGATTCCCGTCAGATTGGCGGTATTGTTGTAGATCCCCGAAACAGTAATATTGTATTTGTTGCAGCCGAAGGTTCTGTTTGGGGACCCGGAGGAGATCGGGGTCTTTTCAAAACAATTGACGGCGGTAAAACATGGAAAAAAGTTATTGAGATCAGTGAAAATACCGGCGTAAACAACGTAACTATTGATCTCAAAAACCCGGATATTTTATATGCAACATCTGAACAAAGAAGAAGACATCACTACACAAAAATCGGAGGCGGTCCCGAGTCAGCAGTTTATCGTTCGCTCGACAATGGTGAAACATGGGAGAAAATTATGAATGGTCTTCCATCTGTTGATATTGGAGGAATGGGCATAGCCGTGTCTTCAGTAAATTCAGATGTAGTTTATTTGATAGTGGAAGCAGCCGAAAACAAAGGAGGATTTTTTCGTTCAACAAACCGCGGTTCCTCGTGGGAAAAAATGAGCGATCATTCTTCGAGCGGTCAATACTACAACGAAATCTATTGCGATCCGGTTGATTTAGACAAAGTTTATTCGGTTGAAACTGTATCTCACTATACCGAAGACGGTGGAAAAACATGGACCCGTTTAAGTCTAAGCAGCCGGCATGTTGATGATCATGCACTGTGGATTGACCCGAACGATAACAAGCATTTTTTCATTGGCGGTGACGGCGGCATCTATGAATCATTTGATGGCGGCGAAGCATATTTGTTTAAATGCAATTTGCCGGTAACTCAATTTTATCGCGTTAATGTAGATAATGATTTCCCGTTCTACAATGTTTACGGCGGAACTCAGGATAATAACAGTATGGGCGGTCCTTCACGCACATTAAGCAGAGACGGAATTATAAACGATGACTGGTATGTTACAAACGGCGGAGACGGATTCTGGACTGCGATCGATCCTACGAATCCGGACATTATTTATGCCGAAGCGCAATACGGCAACATGGTGCGCTACGATAAAAAAAGCGGAGAGGCGCTTGATATTAGACCGGAACCAAGAAAGGACGAAAAATCATATAAATGGAATTGGAATACTCCACTTATTCTCAGCCCGCATTCACACATGCGGTTATACTGTGCAGCCAATAAAGTTTTTCGCAGTGATGACCGCGGCGATTCATGGCAGGTTATAAGCGAAGACTTGACGGCACAAATTGACCGTAACACCTGGTCGGTAATGGGTAAATTTTGGAGCGTTGACGCCGTTGCAAAAGATGTATCTTCTTCTTTATTCGGCACAATCGTTTCGCTTGCGGAATCTCCCGTAAAAGAAGATTTATTATTTGTCGGTACTGATGATGGAGTAATACAAATTTCCGAAGATGCAAAGACATGGCGAAAGATTGATGAATTTCCCGGTGTTCCCGCACACAGTTATGTAAGTGATTTGTTCCCATCAAGGTTTGATGAAAATGTTGTTTATGCTTCATTCGATAACATCAAGCGTGATGATTTTAAGCCTTACATTCTGAGGAGCAGCAATAAAGGTAACACATGGGAGTCAATTGCCAACAACTTGCCGGAAAATGGAACGGTTCATTCAATTGAACAGGATTTTGAAAATCCCGACTTGCTTTTCGTCGGAACCGAATTTGGTTTTTATTTTTCTATCAACGGCGGAGAAAAATGGATACAAATAAAGAATGGATTACCTTACGTTGCCGTTAAAGACATTGCCCTGCAAAAAAGAGAAAGCGATATTGTAATTGCCACTTTTGGACGAGGCTTCTATATACTTGATGATTATTCGCCGCTTCGTTCCGCAACGGAAGAGTTATTAAAAAAAGATGCCCACATCTTCCCGATAAAAAATGCGCTAATGTATATTGAAAACGGTGGAAGATACGGACAGGGGCATACTTATTTTAAAGCTCCTAATCCGGAGTTTGGAGCCGTTATTACTTATTATCTTAAAGACGTTCCTAAAACTCTAAAACAAAAAAGGAAAGGGAACGAAAAAGATTTATTCAAGGAAGGGAAACCAATTCCCCAGCCGTCTAATGATGAGCTGCGGACTGAAGAAAAAGAAATCTCACCTTTTTTGATCTTTACAATCAAAGACGAGTTAGGAATCTTTGTTAAAAAAATAACTTCTGCTGCTGCTAAAGGAATCAACAGAATAATCTGGGATCTCAAATATGATTTTACAAATCCAATTCGTTTAAACAAAAATAAATTTGACCCCGTTGCTAAACCATCAAGCGGAATGCTTGCTATGCCAGGTAAATACTCTGTTACCATGCAGATGGTTGTTAAAGATTCGATTATAGACCTGGCAGGACCGGTTGATTTTAATACAGTAACACTTTCAAACACAACTCTTCCTGCAAAAGACAGAGCAGAATTAGTAGCCTTCCAGCGTAAAGCAGTTGAACTTTTCCGAATAATTCGCGGAACACAAAGTTATGCTAAGGCGCTTTCTGAAAGAATTGAGTTCATCAGGCAGGCAATTAATAGCACACCCGGTATTTCTCCTGATTTAATTAAACGAGCAAGCGATGCTAATAATAATATTGATGAAATCCTTTTTGCTTTTAACGGCGAACAGCCAAAGGCAAGCACAGAAGAAGTTCCGCCAAGGCATCTTCCGCTTAATGAAAGGTTGAACGTACTTGTTTATTCCAATTGGGGCTCAACTTCAAACGTAACAGAAAAAATGAGGGTTTCTTACGACATACTAAATGAAGAATTCCCTCCGGTTTGGGAAAAAGTAAAAAAACTTGCTGACGAGGATGTCAAGTATCTTCAGGATGAACTTGAAAAAGCCGGCGCTCCCTGGACGCCGGGAAGGCTGCCATCTCTTAAACTTCATTAAACAAAGCGCGGCAAGCCGAAAGTAAAAAGTTAAAAGTTAAAAGTTAAAAGTTAAAACATAAAAAATATCATTACACAAAAAACAAAAACTTAAAGAGCAATACTATAGTGTCATTGTCCGTTAGCTAATCCGTTAACTAACGGATTGATTTTGAGATTTTAGAGATGCCCTAAAGTTCAAAGTGAATTAGAATTTTAAAACAAGAAAAATATCTTGACATAAAAAGCCCGTTGGCTAACGGACTAACAGATACATTTCAATACTATATTAAGGCTGCTGATAAAGCAGCCTTTTTTTCGCAAGCGTAAATTATAAAAATATGGATTTGAAATGATTTGAATAATGGTTATAATAAATAGAGATAAAACTAAATACATCAAGAATAACCAACCGAATAATTTTATGATTTTCAAAAGTTCTTCATTGGTTCAAAAAAATTATCTAAGACACACAACTTCTAAATAAAAATTAAATTAAGAATAATGCAGCAGCAAAATGCACACACAAAGCTAAAAGCAATCATAGTTGACGATGAACTTCACGGCAGGGAAAATCTTAGAAAAATATGCGAGACCTATTGCCCTGAGATTAATATTTTGGCTATCGCCGATTCTGTTGTTAACGCTAAAGAACTCGTCTCTATCCATAAACCCGATGTTGTTTTTCTTGATATTAGTATGCCGGTGTTAGACGGGTTTGATTTTCTTGATGAATTTGATGAACGAAATTTTATGGTAGTATTTGT
>MNYQ01000161.1 GCA_001873185.1 Ignavibacteria bacterium CG2_30_36_16
TACTATCGTAAAAATACAACTTTATGAATTCTCTTCCTTTCTTTCTTTTACTTTTTATTAACTCTTGGGCGAGTTTTTAGAGATGCCCTTTATAACAATAAGGTAATAAGGTAGAGAAATCCGTTGGCTAACGGATTCGTTTTATTACTAAGGTAATAAGGTTCTATTCTCTACAAATTTAAATCCGTTAGCTAACGGACTAACGGATCAGTGATAGTGATTTTCTAAGAGCCTATCTCTTATCTTCTATAAAAATTTCCCCGAGCCATCTCAGCAATTATTAATTATTTCCAACATTTCATCATGAATTTTTCCGTTTGTGCAAAGTATTTGCTTTGAGTGAATGCCGATTTTTTTCCCCTTAAAATCAGTTACTAAACCGCCGGCTTCTTCTGCAATAAGTTTGCCGCCGCAAATATCCCACGGATGCAGATGCACTTCCCAGAAACCGTCAAATACACCATTGGCTACATAACAAAAATCTATGGCGGCGGAACCAAGCCTGCGCATACCGCGCGAAGCTTTTGTTAATGCAGTAAATTTTTCAAATGCTCTGTCAGGATTCTCCGAAATATTGTATGGAAAGCCGGTTACAAGAACGGAATGTTTTAAGTTTTTATTTTCGGATACTTCTATTTTTTTGTTATTAACAAAAGCCCCGCTTCCTTTTTCTACTGAATATAAATTATTCAACATTACATCAAAAACTACTCCGACGACAGTTTCTTCATTTTTTTGCACACCGATTGAAACCGAGAATATCGGCAGACCATGTGCAAAATTTGTTGTGCCGTCAATCGGGTCAACAACCCAGGTATATTCGCCGCCTTTATTTACACTGCTTCCCTCTTCTGCCAGTATATTATGCGATGGGTATTTTTTCACTATAAAATCAGTGATCAGTTTTTCGGAGTCTTTATCTACCTGAGTAACAAGATTCGATTCATTTGTTTTATACTCAACCTCAAACTTTTTTCCAAAGTAAGAGCGAATTAATTCGCCCGCTTCCAAAGCAATATTTTTTACATCTTCAATTAGCATAATAATTCCGATTTTTGTGCAGTCGAATATAAAGAAATAGTGAAACTTATTTCAGTAAGAAGCGCATCAATTACCATAAATTATACATTAAAAGCTAAGTTTACCGGATTTAAGTTTCTTGATAGCCCATAACATTTTTGGTATATTTGACCACCAATTATTGAACAGAACAACCGGAGGAATTAGAATTTGGATCATGTTAAAAAAGTAGAGATAGAAACATCAAGCGGCGAAGATTACAGCGAAAGATCAATTGTCGACACTATGCCGGAGATTCTTCCTATCCTTCCTTTAAGAGATCTTGTAATTTTCCCTTATATGATATTCCCTGTATTAGTCGGTCGCGAGCAGTCAATTCGAGCAGCTAATTATGCGCTCGATAACACAAAATATATTTTCCTTGCAGCCCAAAAAAGATCAAATGTTGAAGACCCAAAGAAAGATGAAGTTTACCGTGAAGGAACTATTGCAAAAATAGTTCAGATATTGAAACTTCCGAATGGATTGATGAAAATATTAGTCGACGGATTAATTCAGGGAAGAATAAGCGAGTTTACTGATCGTAAGGAATTTTTTGAAGGTAAAATTGAAATAATCATTCCGCTTTTAGAAAACGACCACGAAATGAACGCGATGGTTCGCCAAATGTCACAACTTTTTCGTGAGTATGTAAAGATAAGCCGCAACATCCCGAATGAAGCGCTCGCTGCATTTGATAACATCGAAGAACCGGATAGAAAGCTTTTTTACGTTGCCGCAAACATTAATCAGTCAATAGAAGTAAAACAAACTATTCTCGAAAAATCTGTCTTGAAGGAACAATTTTATGAAGTTATAAAAATACTTAACTCTGAAATTGATATTTTGAAAATTGAAAAAGAGATTGATAATAAGGTTCAAGAAAATATTGCCAAAACACAGCGCAAGTTTATAATCCAGGAACAAATAAAAATTCTTCAGGATGAACTTGGCGATGAAGATGATGCTTCACCTGAATTTCAAAAACTGAAAGAGAAGATTAAAAAAGCAAAAATGCCCGGCGAAGCTGAAGCAAAAGCATTTGAGGAATTAAACAAGCTCAAAAAAACTTCTCCAATGTCGCCGGAATCAACTGTAATACGTAATTATCTCGACTGGCTTACCGATGTGCCGTGGTCGAAAAAAACTAAAGATGATTTACAGTTATTGCACGTTCAGAAAATCCTTAACCAGGACCATTACGGGCTTGAAAAACCGAAAGACAGAATAATAGAACATATTGCCGTTCTAAATTTGGTTAAGCAGATGCGGGGACAGATATTATGCTTTGTAGGACCTCCAGGCGTTGGCAAAACATCGCTTGGTAAATCTATTGCAAGAGCGCTTGGAAGAAATTTTATACGTATCAGTTTGGGCGGCGTGCGCGATGAGGCAGAAATTCGCGGGCACAGAAGAACATATATCGGTTCGATGCCGGGTAAAATAATTCAGTCGATGAAAAAAGCTGGGTCAATAAACCCGGTTATTCTTCTTGACGAAATTGATAAAATGAGTATGGATTTCCGCGGCGATCCTTCCTCCGCTATGCTTGAAGTTTTAGACCCCGAACAAAACCATAGTTTCCAGGATCATTACATTGAAATTGATTACGATCTTTCACAGGTTATGTTTATCACTACAGCAAACGTGCGTTATAATATTCCGCTGCCTTTACAGGATAGAATGGAAATAATAGAATTGCCAGGATACCTGGAGCACGAAAAAATTGAAATTGCAAAAAGACATATAGTACCGAAACAACTCGAAGCCCACGGATTGCACAAAAAAAACGTGGTGTTCAAAGATGAAGCAATTAAAAAGATTATAGCAGAATATACCCGCGAAGCAGGCGTTAGAAATCTTGAGCGCGAACTTGCTTCAATCTGTAGAAAAATTGCCCGTGATATTGTAATGAAGGAATCGGATAAGAAAACTTTAAAGAGCGGGCATTTCGTTGTTGATGAGTCTAAGGTGGAAGAGTATTTAAAAGTCCCCCGATTCAGATCACACAAACATAACAAAGAAAACCGCGTTGGCAGCGTTACCGGCTTAGCCTGGACGAGTGTGGGCGGAGAGCTGCTTACTGTCGATGTTACAATTATGAACGGTTCCGAACGATTAACATTAACCGGACAGCTTGGCAATGTTATGAAAGAATCCGCACAGGCATCTTTAAGTTACCTCAGGTCAAACGCAAAGAAATACGGAGTAGATCCGCACTTCTTCAAAGGCAAAGAGATCCATATTCATCTGCCCGAAGGCGCTATACCTAAAGATGGACCTTCTGCAGGTATTACGATGACAATGGCAATGCTTTCAGCAATAAGCAATAGAGCGGCTTCGAACGATGTTGCGATGACGGGAGAAATTACACTGCGCGGTAAAGTTTTACCAATCGGCGGTTTGACAGAAAAACTTCTTGCGGCAAAAAGAAATGAAATAACTACTGTACTTATACCGGGAGATAACGAAATAGACCTTAAAGAAATTCCCGAACAGGTAAAGAGCGGTTTGAAGATAATAACGATTGAAAAAGTTGAAGACGCTGTTCCTTATATTTTCCCTAATATCAAAATAAAGAAGAGAACAACAAAACCTTCTCCTAAGAAAAAAACGACTGTAAAGAAGACAAAATAATTGGCAGAGAATTTATTCATCGAAAAGAATTTATCGCTTGAAGAGAAGTATAAAACCCTTGAAACACAGTTAAGGGTTTTACTAAACAAAGATGAAAACGAAATATCAAACCTGAGTAATTTTACCGCCGCTTTAAAAGAAACATTCGATAAAATTAGCTGGGTCGGTTTTTATATTTTTGACGACAAAAAATTATTTCTCGGACCCTTTCAGGGAAAAGTTGCCTGCACGTCAATTGAAATTGGAAGAGGCGTTTGCGGAGCAGCAGCTGAAAAATTGGAAACTATAATTGTTCCCGATGTAAATTCGTTTAACGGGCATATAGCTTGCGACACCGAATCAAAATCAGAAATTGTAGTGCCGATTATAAAAGATAAGAAATTATGGGGCGTGCTCGATTTGGACAGCACAGCGTATAATTCTTTTAATGCAACAGATAAAATATATCTTGAAATTTTTTGTAAATTCCTTTCGGAAAAAATTATTTAGTAGTATATAAAATGACCTTTATAGTAACAGCGCGTAAATGGCGCCCGAAAAAATTCAATGAAGTTGTCGGGCAGGAACATATAACCACAACTCTAAAAAATGCGCTTAAGAATAGCAGAATTGCGCATGCCTATTTATTTACCGGACCGCGCGGAGTAGGCAAAACCACAACCGCCCGCTTGATGGCAAAAACATTAAACTGCTTAAACCCGATTGACAATGAGCCGTGCAACGAATGCGAAATGTGCGTCTCGATAACAAACAATCAATCGCTCGATATAATTGAAATTGACGGCGCGTCAAACCGCGGAATTGATGAAATACGCACGCTGCGTGAATCTGTAAAATATGCGCCTTCAAGAGGTAAGTACAAAGTGTACATTATCGATGAAGTGCACATGCTAACTCGCGAATCGTTCAACGCATTTCTTAAAACTCTTGAAGAACCGCCGCCGCATACAATATTTATTTTCGCCACTACAGATATTCATAAGGTACCTCTGACGATTATCTCCCGCTGTCAGCGTTACGATTTTAGAAGAATTCAACTCGATACTATAAAAACTCTTCTTGCAAAAATTGCGGTTGAAGAAAATATTGAAATTGATGATAAAACTTTAACCATTATTGCAAAAAAAGCCGATGGCGCGCTGAGGGATGCCGAAAGCTTTTTCGATCAGGTGGTTTCTTTTTGTGGTGATAAAATTGATTCAACCACAGTTGCCCAAATACTAAATCTTATTGATGATGAAATATATTTTAAAATTAGCGACGCAGTAGTCGATAAAAATTTCAAAACTGTTTTTGAAGTCTCCGCTAATTTATACGAAAACGGTTGGAATTTTGTTGATTTTTTTGACGGGCTTCTTGAGCATTTTAGAAATATAATGACTGTGCTGATTACAAAAAAAACCGAGAATATTGAAACGGCAGATGTTTTCAAATCGAGATATCTCCAATATATTAATCAATTTTCTGAAGGCGATTTATTAAGAATTCTTAACTTCCTCAGCAAAACGCAACAGGAGCTAAGATTTGCACAGAACCAAAAATTGAAAATTGAAATCTCCTTAAGCCACTTAATTGGATTAGAACGGACTTCCACCATTACAGGGCTTATTAACAGCCTTGCTGCGGGAAATGCAGCTCTTTTAAATGATACTAAATCTTCGCCGCCGCCCGTGGAAGTTCAAAAAAAAAACTTTAAGATAAATGAACCCTTAGAGATTGAAGAAAAAGAAACGGCAGCAACCGGGATATATCCTCTTCCTGCAGCAGATTTACAATCGGAACAAGTTCATGAGAATTTTAATTTCGATACAGTAGTAAATAAGTGGAAAGGGATGGTGGATGCGGTTAATTCAGAAAA
>MNYQ01000017.1 GCA_001873185.1 Ignavibacteria bacterium CG2_30_36_16
GGGATCGGAAGATAATTTTCCTCAAGCGATTGAATAGATTGAACATTACTCCAATTGAATAATTTAGCATTAACTGTCAACATTGGTTCAATAGAAAAACTTGCTTTGTCAACTTCAATAATTCCATCTTCGTTAATTAAGGCTTCTTTAATATCGTTATTAACGCCACTTACTGTCCAGTACGAGGCTTCGTCTAAAAAATATCTTGGATAATTCCCTCTTGATGAGTTTTGTGCAGAGTATAGGAGAAAATCATTTAGTGTAAAAGAGTTTTTAACGCTAAGGAAACTAATTTCTTTCACCCCAAAACTTTTTTCTGAGTTGCTTTCTAAAAGTTTGATTTTCAAATACTTTGCTTCAGCTTCGGGAAGATTGATAAAACTTACATCACTTTGATTTGAAGAAACAGAATAAACTTTCTCCCAAGTATCCCCGTTTTCAGAGAGGAAGATGTCAAATGCTTTTGCAAAAAAATCTTTTGCCCAATCTATTTTTAATCCGCCAAATTCTCTTCGCGCCTTAAAATCCACAATGATTGATTGCTCTACAACTCCATCACTTTTCCAAAAAGTCTGAGGCAAATTATCAAGAATAAAATTAGGATTGTGCCCCTTAAGAAATGATGACGCTGTTACAAGCGGAGTTGGATAAATACTCGTTTCAGGTTCAAGCGGAGTAAATTTCAAATCATCAATCCAAATAGTTCCCTTTCCTCCGACGAAAGAGGCAATTGTAAATTCAATTCGGTTTATTCGTTTTAATAATTGATCATCAGTTGGTCCCCATGCAAAAGTAATATGCCTTTTTTTTATCCGGAACTTCTTCCAATCATTTGGAAAATCGTAATTTTTATTATTTACCCACCAAACATTTTGTCCGCTGCTATCTAAAAACTTAATTTCAAAATTGTTAGATGGAGATATAGCTTTTAAATTAAAAGTAAATTCAAAGTTATCCGGCAGATCGATCGGAAAGAGTTTCTGAATACCGCCATAACCTGTTCCTTTTATAAATTCATAATCTAATTTTATTGCATTTCCATTCACGCCAAAATCGTTTGAAGTGTTAAGATTTACTCCGTCAGATTTCACCACACTCCATCCATGTGTGTTTTCAAAATCATCAATTGATTTTACTTGAGCGTAGAAGCTATTGCTGAAGAATAGAAACATGAAAAGTGTGGTTAGTAGAAATTTTGGTTGTACCATGAAATTAAAAACAACATCAAATATAAAATCAATTAAAATATTCAAAACCAAGTCTATTCAATCCTCGTTGTATTATTGAGTCTTTCATTACATAATTCCAGATCAATCCGGTTCTAAAATTTTCAATCATTAAAACAATCGGTCCTTGATCTATGCCGATATAATCGGGTCCAAACCAATTAGCAGTAGGATTAAAAGCATCGTAATAACCATAACGCCCCCAAAGATTTATTCCATATTTATTATTAAACGATCTAATTGTTGGAATCACAAATTCGGGCGCAAACACAATTGAAGCAATTGCAGCATATGGAGCGATCGTTCCGTCATCAAAATAGTTAAGTTCTCTTCCGCTCGTTCCTCTTCCCGCATAATTAAGGAATTGTTTTCCCTCATGATTATATTTTTCGCCCGGACCATCTGAAGCAGAAATTCCCCAGCACAGTGAATCATATCCTAACCATCCTTTTGGATTTTCAATTGCATATTGTCTTTGCACTAAAACTGCCATTTGTGAATTTTCAAAATAGTCAATTCCTTTTTCTTTCATAAATTTATCTTTCAAACCTCTAAAATCAATAAAGCAATGAGAGAACAGATGACCAAATAAAGGAGGAAATACTGCGTGTGAAAGATCCGGATAAGGTGTTCTCCAATCGTAAGAGGCAAGCCATGAGTTATATCCAGCTTCAACGTTTTTCATTCCGCTTCCGGCAGCAAGAACGTAAAGAAACAAAGCTTCGTTGTAACCCTTCCATCCCATCGAATGTAAACCTTCTTCCGGTTTCCATCCCATAGAAATTGTGTTAGCATATTCACCGCTTGCAGGCATTTCTAAAAAATCCCAGTCAAGTCTGTCAAGCAGTTTTTCGGCGAGAGCGCGAATTTCATCTTCTGGTTCGTCATCAAGATTATAATAATTTCTAACAAAGATAATCCCCATCATTAGAAGTCCGGTATCAACAGACGAAAGTTCACTATTCCATTCGCGTGTACCGGAATTCATTCGCAAGAAATGATAATAAAAGCCTTTGTAGCCGGTAGCATTTGTATCAGCGCTTTGGACAGAATTAAAAAAGAATTTTAAAATGTTGAGTGTTATTTGTGCAGCTTCATCTCTAGTCATCCAGTTTCTTTCTACGCCAACTGCATAAGAAGGAAGTGCAAAACCGATTGCAGCAATACTCGCTGGCGCCCATGTTGCACTTCTGTCTTTCACCAATCCATTCTTTGAGTTAGTTTCATTTATAAAATAAAGAAAGGAACGGTACTGAATTGAATCCAAAAGATTTGTTTCATCAAGTGTTAGAGGATAATCAATTTTTCCCATTGATTTAAAAATCATTTGATCTTGTTGAGCAGTACATCCAACAAAAGCAAACAGAAGAAGCAGAATTAAATTGAATTTTTTCATTTCAAAGGTTTTTTGCATGTTTAATTTCTACGTCCTACTTAAATCCAATACTTAAAGTCACACGGTGAGTTTCAGCCAATCTGCCATAATCAGCGTAAGCGTAATCAAAACGTACGCTGCTCGTTTCGTTATATTTGGTTTGAACACCGCCGCCCAGAACTAAACCTCCTTCAGATTCGGGCATCAATAAATTTCTGTAGCCGGCACGTATCGAAAACATTTTCAAAAGATTTAATTCACTTCCAAGATTTATGTACTGGTCATTATCGTTAGGATGAACTGCATCTGCCGCAACAAGTAATTTATAGTCAGAACCAAAATCAAACCAATATGAAACACCAGCTCTAAATAAAGTCGGAAGATTGAAATGATCGGTTCTAAGTTCCGCGGGAAGTTTATTGTTGTCGCCATACTTGTCCGGATCAAAATCATAATTAAGATAAAGGTCTCTTCCATCATAAGCTGACCTTGCGCCAAAGTTTGAGACGCTAGCGCCAAGTGTTAAACCACCTTCTACAACTTGATATTGAACGCCTAAATTTATTCCAAATGCGCTTAACGAGCTGTGCCATATTGATTCGTTTATATAATTTATTTGCATACCAACTGATACTCTATCAGTTAACATCAATCCATAACCAAGCCCGAGAGCAAGGTTGCTCACTTTAAATAGCTCTCCGGTTCCCAATGGGCTTTCAACTGTTCTCACTTTCATTTCTCCGGAATTAAGAAGCGTACCAACCAAAGCAAATGTTCCGACACCCTCAACGTTAATGCCCGCAGCCATATAATTATATGATATATCTGCTAACCATTTATTAAAAGTAAATTGAATATCGGCTCCCTGCAGTCTTCCTAAACTTGCGGGATTATAAAAGATGTTAGATATTTCGCCGGACAGTGACGCTCCGGCATTTCCGAGTGCAACTACTCTGGAGCTTGGTTCAATTTTTAGAAATTGCCCAATGGTTGTACCGGTCTTATTTTGTGCAATGTTTTGATCTGCAAAAACGATAATAAATAGAACGCAGACTGAAACAACTCTTAGATTATTTATAATTAATTTTTTCATACATCCACCTTCATCATTTAATTATTGCAAATTTGCCGACAAATGTACCTACGTCGGGTCCATCAACCAGATAGATATAAAGCCCTGGCGCTATTTCAAGACTGCTTGAATTTCGCAAATCCCATGTAACAATCCCTTCGTTGATATTCCCATCATGTTTGAGTGTTTGCACAAGTTCGCCGGTAAGAGTATAGATTCTTATAGAGCAATTTGCAGGAAGATTTCTAAATTCAATTTTCCTTTCTCCTCTGCCGGACACTGCAAATCTCTGAGGTTCAAAACTTGCTGCGCCAACATAAGGATTAGGCACAACATACGGCTCAGTTTCAAACTGCTTTTTAGCTAAATTCGGATCGATATATTGTCCTTTAGTTACGAACGTAAATTTATCATTTTGGGAATAGGGAACGGATAATCTCAATTCGTATTTATCGTTTAGAGTAGGTGAAACGATAGTAGCGCCGTTTAGCCCTGCAGTATCAACTTCTACACGCCAGGTAGCTTTATTTTGTAATGGCGTTTGGTTTGGCGCTGTTAGTATTGTAATGTAGTCGCCATTTGCATCAAGCGTCCCGCTTCCGCTGTTGTTTTTATCATAATAAGTGAATTTAAGTTTTTGATCACCGGTTGAAGTTTTTGCAATAACAGTAAACTTAACAGGTTTTGAAGGGATAAAATTATTCGGATCAGCCACCGAAGTATCCACTATTCCGTCACTAAATATTATATCTATATTCTCCGGGTAACCGGGTCTTCTTAATCCAACTGGAAGAACTGGTGAATATCGTGTTTTTAATGGAATATTTGTTCCGCTGAGAGATATAAATTTTGTGTTTTGACTATCTATTTCTGTCACCATTGGAGTTGAAATAACCGGAAGAATGCCGCTGCCGGAAGGTCCGGCGCCCAATCCATCAAAATCATCGGCTAAAGTGAAGAGAGTATCACCCAAAGTTTCATCAACTAAAAAATAATATTGAGCACGCACACTATCTTTTGGATTTTCAAATCTGATAGAAAAAGTGTGATTGTCAGGAACGGCTGCAGAATTTAATACTTGCAAACTCACCTGCCCTATTCCACTCCCATCGGATTGAACAATATTAAGAACTTGTGCATTTTGATAGCCAACTGAGGGTGGATTTGGATAAACTTCTACAACATTTTTGGGAAGAATTGTACCACCGCGTAATGTTTGACTTACTGCAATTGCGTTTTCAGAAGGATATATTTGTGAAGAATCAACTCCCCTATCATAAGAAACCACAGCATAAAAATATCTTTGTCCGTTATAAACTGTTGTGTCTTTAAATGTGTGTTTTATTCCGGTATCTTCGCCAAGAAAATACGCAATGCCTTCTACCGTAGTGTTTGAAAATCCTGCAATACCATTTATCAAATCAAACTGAGCTATTGGTTTTGAAGCAAATGGTCTTGAACCTGTACCCGTATAAATTAGTTGCGGGTCTAAAAAAGCAGGATCAGTGCTTCTGTAAACACGGTATCCTTCAAAGTCGTTGTTGTTTGTTATGGGGTCAAATGCCCGTTCGCCTGCATTGTCCCAAGTTAAAGTAACAAAACCATCCCCGGCAAAAGCGTTCAATGTTGGCATTGGCGGAGGAATTGCAAACTGGTAGTTAGCTTTATAAATCTGCTGAACAACTTTTGTTGTTGTTCTTAGTTCCCGAAGATTTGCTCCAAAACCTAAAGCGAGGCTAAATCTTTCCCTGCTGCCTGCGCCTAAGTAAAAAGGACCTGATGCAAAGAGAAATCCAATGTTATAGTTTAATGCAAGAGGCACGTCAAATGCGCTGTCCGGAGTTGTAAAAATATTGAATAATCTTTTAGGCCATTGTTTACCGTCATCAAAAAACTGAATTGCATCTACTGCAGTGCTTGGATTACCTGCGCCTGCTTTAATTCTATTTAGTTTAAAACCTGTTAAACCAATTTGATCTGATTCATCAATATCTGTTTTATCAAAATTAGTTTCTCCATCTGTCGGAATTCCATCTAATTCACCTGTGTCATTAGTTCCAAAAATTCCGTCCGCACCGGTATCATAATATTCCGCAACCCAATCCAGATCTTCATCGCCAGTCCACCACACTCCCTGTATATAAGCAGGTCTTTTATTAACCGGTCCGTAGTAAGCTTCAAACTTTGCAACATCATAATTAGTGGAAACATAATTCATTATTGCTTCTTGTCCAACGAGTTTTTGTCCTGCACCGCTGTTTCTTTTTTCATCTAAAATTCCATCCTGATCATTATCCACTCCATCAATTGCATTACCCGGCGTTTCCAAGTAGGAATATCCGAGATAACCGGTTGGACCTATATGCCCATTTCCGTAATTATCCCATGTATAAACAAGATTCAATCCGGCTTCTCTATCAAAAAAAGCATTATCATCATCCGATTCATAAATGCCATTTGGACCAAGCGCAGAGCCGCCGACACCGGAATCCATATAAAGACCAAACAAAACATTGTTGTCATACGAAGTTGTGCTTTCGTTTGTGATATCATAATGGAAGAAAATTACCAATCCGGCTTGAGGGTTTGCCCATTGAAATCCTCTTTGCTCAACGCGCATTCCCAGCCCGCGCCTTGTGTTATCTCTGTTATCGGGATAATAATTCCACGCATCATAAAAATTATCATCGTACACAACGTAGCTTTCCTGGTCAGCCTTAGGCGCTTTACCAAAAAATCCATTCCAATAGCCTCTCCAACCAGGATCATCAATGTCATTTGACTTATCATACCATTCATCGGGCCAGGTTCTTGGGTCGTTACTTATTGCAACAGATCTACCTTTATTTATAATTGGGTCTTTTTGGAAAAAACCGAACCGTGGTTCAAAGCGCATTATTTTACCGGTAATAGGACTTATTGCCTGCCTTTCACGAAAACCGGTTTCCATAATGTATGCCGGATTTCCACTCATTGTTGAAACCTTTGCAAGAACAAATGGCGTCGTTCCATCGCTGTAATTTTCGCCGGAGCCTTTAGGAATTTCAACCGAATGGAATATTGATAGATCAACATTTCCAGGATCTAAAGGATAATCTCCCACCATTCCGAAATTATAAAAAATCGTTCTTATAAGATTTGCATCGTGAGTGCCGCTTCTTTCTGCATCAATGCTGCCTCTCCATTCAACCGGCACCGGATCTTGAAGAACCTGTGCGGTTATTTGAGAAGTCATTATAAAAACTAAAACCAAAACAAAACATAGAATATATTTAGCAAAAATATTCTGCTCCAAATGGTAAGAATATTTATGTGACGAAAAACTTGACCGCATGAATGAATGGTTGAATGATTGAATGATTGAATGTTCCCATTGCTTACTGCTGACTGAAGACAGTGGGCTGCTAACTGCGCCTTCGGATAACGGACTTAATATCTTGCTCCTCGTTTCCCGGCTTATGTTTGAATCATTTAAAGAGCTTGCAAATGTTGATGGAATATAAGATGTTTTATTTTTTTTCATGATTAATTGCTCCTCAAAGAAATGCCGAATTCAATTCTGCGCGGCTGATAATAACGTGATGGATCGTAAAGCGCCGCCCGGTTTGACGCTGGATTTAAAGTGTAATCCGGGCTGCCGCTTGAATTGAAAACAAATCCATTCACAAAAGTTGTATTAAGAACATTAAACATTCTTAGAAAGACCCCGAGATTTATAAAAGAGAGATCGAAGTTTTTTTCTGCACGCATGTCAAGCAAAAAGTAACTGTCTTTTCTTCCCGAGTTAGTTTCCAGGTTAGCTCCGAATCCTGTTCCCATTTCGGGAGTGTAGGGCTGTCCGCTGCCAAACTTCAGGATAGCACTTATTGAAAAATTATTAGGGACGGAATAGATAGCAGAAAGATTTAGTGTATGCCTTTGATCCCAACTAAAAGCTAAATCACGCGGACGCGGATCTGCGCCGGCAGCGGCTCTGTTAGCTGTTTCTCTTGGATCACTTGAATTACCCTGCGCAAATTGAAGAGTATAATCAATCGAAGTATTAAAGTAGCCGAGGTTTCTTTGAAATATCGACAAAGTAAAACCGTTAACACTTCCAAAATCTACATTTGCAAATCTTGCATATTCTGCAGCGGTATAAGTACCAATAAATTCAACGCCCAAAAGATCTCTAATATCTTTATAGAAGAATGATAACTGCACACCGAGAAAATCTGAAACAGATTGCTTCAATCCGAACTCGTACTGAATTGTGAACTCAGGTTTTAAATCAGGATTACCCATAACGCCATAGCTGATTCCGCCGGCTTGCAAATCTTCGAGGATAGAATAATTGGCATTACTGTATAATAAGTCCAATGCGGGCATCTGGTAAAAATGCCCATAAGAAAAATAAACAGAAGCTGAAGTAGTTAGCGGAAAACTTAATCCAAGCCTGGGCGCAATCGCAATTTTAGAAGTTGTGGGAACAGACTTAGAAAGCGGCGCTCCGTCTATTGAATTTGCAGGATTCTGCAGATCACTTGGAATTTTTCCAGCAGCGTCATAATATTCAAAACGAACACCGGCTCTAACAACAAGATCGCCAAGTTCAACTCGATCTTGCAGGTAGGCTGCAAATTGTTTCGGGAAGTATGATCTCAACCCCGGAGTTTTACCGTGCGTATCTTCATACACCGGAATTAAAATTTGTTCAAATGTAATCGGATCAACGTCGGGTATAAAGAAACCTGGAGGACCAAAAAGTATATCGGAATACTGACCTTCAAATCCGGCTTCGATCATATTAAACCTGTTTGCTTGATATGTATAATCGGCTTTCAGAACCAACGAATTAGTTTTTTGCTTGTACCTTCCAAGATCAACACCCTGCACTACTGCATTATCTTCATAGTTAGAGCCTGATTCTTCGGGCTTGCCAGCTTGCAAATATCTTGGGTCCAACAAATCTTCATATTTGTAATCATTGTATTCAAATAAGTTTTGTCTCATATTTATTACATAAAACATTTCAGGTGAAATTGTTTGTGTAATTGCCAATCCATGGCTAAGAGAAGTTGTATAATTAGTTTTTATTCCATCCGGATTTAATCGAAACGCATGGTTGTAACCGGTGCGCTCCGCAGAATTATATGCAAGCTGATAGTTAAATTGCAAACCTTCAAAAGATTGATTTGTAATTTTAAATTGTCCATTCCATTCATCAGATGTATTCATGCTTACAAGTTCGTTATCGCCGGTGGGATTAAAAACCTGGAGCGCAAAATCACTTTTATCAAAAGGAGTAAATCTTCTTGTACCAAAAAGATAACCGCTGTTTATATATTTTCTTCCGTTGATAAAGAAAGTAGTTTTCGGTAAACCCGTTGGTCCGCTTAAAGACAATTGATAATTTTGAATTGTAATTGGATTGAAACCGTCATTGTTCGGATATCGCTCTTTATCTTTAGTAAAATAATCGCCGAAATAAGTTTCAAAAGAATATTCAAACTTATTACTGCCGGTTTTTAAAATTGTATTTACAACGCCGGACATTGCCTGCCCATACTTTGCGTCAAAAGTTCCGCTGATCACCTGCACTTCTTCAATAACGGAACGATCGAGATCAAGCATTGAACTATTACTAAAAGGATTGTTTACAGTTACGCCATCAACCTGGTATTGAACTTCACCAATTCTGCCGCCCCTAAAATGTCCATCGATAACGCCTGCCTGTAGATTGACAATTTCATTTAAACTCTGCACAGGCAGATTTTTTATATCATCCTTATTAACCGAGATGATAGAGCTTGTTTGATTATATTCCACGAGTGGTTTTTGGGCAATAACAATAACCTCTTCACCTTCGAGCACTTCGAATTGCAAAGAGGCATCAAGTTTTGTCGTTTGATCGGCGGATATTCTGATATTTTCTACCGTTAGAGTTTTAAAACCGATAAATCTAAATCTAATTGTATAAACTCCTGCACGGACATTCATAATACTGTAGTAACCTTCCAAATCAGTAGCGGCTCCAATTGTAGTGCCATCTATCATTACGTTTGCGCCAATCATCGGTTCACTATTCTGATCGGTTACTCTTCCCACAAGTTTACCGGAAGTTTGAGCAAAAAGATTTGTTGTGGATAATACACACAAACTGAAAGTAATAATCAAACTAAGTATTTTCGGTATCAAAGAGTATTTTATAGTATTCCTTTTCATTTTATTCTGTCCATAATTTTTTGCAAAAAGCATAAAAAAGCGGAGAAATTTTTTAATCTCTCCGCTAAATTAATGTTACTTAATCAACATCATTTTTTTGTTAGTAGAGAAATCATTTACCCTTATTTGATAAATATAAACACCACTTGCCAAATTTGAATCATCAAAGATAGCTGCATATCTTCCTTTGGTTTTATATTCATTAACTAATGTTTTCACTTCTTTTCCTAGTATATCATAGACCTTTAAGGTAACAAAACCATTTTCCAGTATTTGATACTTAATTATTGTAGATGGATTAAACGGATTAGGAAAATTCTGAGACAGATAATATGTCTCAGGTGCAGCCGACTCAATTGATTTTATATTTTTATTGATCCTGTTGTTTGTATTTTCAATAAGATACTCTGCTATTTCCATTCTCATTAAAAATTCATCATCAGTTAAACTCATTGATCTCAATTCGTTTAATACTTGTAATGCAGAATCTATATCATTATTTATATTTAGATAAGCAAATAATTTTGCAAACCTTGCATTAATTCCATCATACCCATTTGAGCTGCTAATAGCAAAATTATAATTTGCTATAGCATTTCCAAACTGGTTGTCCTGCAGATGAATATCAGCAATTATCTTTTTTAGTTTAGCTTTATGCTTATTATTACTGTTTGATATACTCTGAAAATAGCCCTTTAGCTCCGGTCTTGAATATTTATTTTTAATATCTAATAGTTTAGCTAATGCAAAATCAACGTAAATATCTTCATGAATTAAATCTTTGTAGAATTTAATTGCTTTATTAATCTCTCCCTTTCTTTCTAAAATAATACCATTAAAGATACTTATTTCACCCTTGTCATTTTGCGGCATACCATCTTCATTGAATTTAGCTGTTGGAGACGGCTTCACTCCTTTCTGCTGTCTTCCATACCATGGGTCTTCCGAAAGCATATTCTCTATTTCCAGAAATGAAGTCCCATCTGCATACCATTGAGGATTATAACCCCAGTAATCATTGAATCCAACGAACCAACTGCTTTGATAACAATAGGCATCATAAGTTGTATTTCCATAGAAACTGTTGAATGAACCTGTACAGTCATCCCAGCCTGCAATTGTACTGCTTCCCCACGCAGTTGTTATTCCATATCTATTGTTAATTATCCTGTTATTAGGGTACGGAGAATAACCATTACTCAACATCGTTTCGGTATAACTACCCCCGCCGAGATAAGCCCCCCATAAAAAGCCATTTATATCATTACCAATTAAACGGGCATTAGTATTATTAGCCATCATAATTCCCTGGTTACTATACATATTAGTAATTTTTCTAATTTTATTTCCTTGAATTAAAGGACTTAAACCTGAGGCATCGCCATAAATTCCATTATGCTGCGGGTCTTCTATACTGTTATTTATTATCCGTGGCTGTGAGTTATATAAGTAGATACCTTGATTGCTGTTTTTTATATAACAATTTTCTATAGTAACATCAGCTCCAGTATTTATTTGAATTCCGTTCGAGTTTAAAATATTACATGAGTTTAATACAGAACCTGCAGCTAATTGACCTCGAAAATCTAACATACCCCAAAGGTTACTACCAATACCTGCTAATGCAAATTTATTTGAATTAGCATTGAATGTACCATTTATCCTTAATCCAATACCTTCCGCTAAGAAAAGGTTTGACCCTGGTGTAAGATTAAGAGTTGCATCATAATCTATAACCAGATGATTATCAATAATAAAATTCCCGTTCCATGTGGTTGTGGAAGCAATATTCCCTGCCCGATGTTTATATACTGAAGGTACTAAAGAAGGATCACCAAAATAGGTGAGTCCATTAATAAAAAATTCTAGCCAGGAATAATTAGAACTGCTGGCAAGTTCATCCTTTAATATTTTAAATATCTGTCCGTAAGGAATGGATTCGTCCTGAAAAATTAAATCATAAAATCTATTTAAAATATACCCGTTAGCATGTTGTTCAGTCCCTTCTGTATGAGCAATTGCACCTATTATTCCGCCATTTTCATAAACCATTAATTTTCTCATCACTGATTCAAAATCAGGATTGTTTACTTCTCCTTGATGACAATTTGGAGCAATTAAAAATGGCATTACGGTATTTTTATTTGCAACATCGTTAAAACTGCTTATATCCCAATACCATCCACCTAAATTGCGTGGTTCGGCAATGGTTCCCAAAATAGAAATTACCGAAGCACCTTGATTTAATGAACTTTCAAATAGCTGCTCTCTATCAGAGCAATATTCAAATGGTTCACAACCTTGAGTATGTTCCGAAACGTTTAACTCAACAATTGAAGCAGATGCAGGTATATGTTCATTTATAAGTTTGTTGTTTATATAAGCTACCAAATCTCCCGTAATAGATCTTGTGGCACTGCTCCAGGTTACATCTAGATTAAGCAGAATCAATCGATCCATAGCATCAGAGTAGATATCTAAAGATTGATAATACGTAGTCAATTTATCTACATAGTTTGTTGCTTCAACTATTGATGTAACCGGCGCTCTACCTATATAAACAGACCCGTGGCTTATTAAATCTGAAACATATGGGTCATCAGTAGCAATGTATAATCCGCCATTAGGGTTCCAGGGGTTAGCACTATATATCGAACAGAAAGGAATATAAGTTCCATTTAAATAATCTACCGCATTATTTATCAAACCATGTTCTCTGTACATATAAGGAACGGAAGTATCAGGTTTATCTGTTGGAGTGAGATTTTTTGCATTACCTATCAGCAGAACATATTTAAGCGGATTATTATTGTAATAATTTCCTATAATGTTTTTAATCTGTTGAGCTGTTGTATTTACGGTTATTAATTCAATTACTGGGTGAAAGCCTCTCGAACTTTGAAGGTTTAATAAATCACCATCCCAAGTTGCGTTTTGCATAAAAACATCGGGAGTTATTATTAAATAATCATAATTGTTAGTTTGTTCACTACCTGCTGAGTCTTGTGCGTTGATATTAAATAATGCAACTAAGAGAATTAAAATTACCTGGATAATATTTTTCATTTTATTATTCCTTCCCTCTCGCTTTTATAAAATTCTGTTCATTGATGTTAGATACATTAAAAAAATAATTCTGCCTGTTCAATAAAATAGATTGATAGTTATCTATTCGCTGATTTAACTCTACCGGTGAAAATGGATTTTGTGCTGTATTTGAAAAGTATAATTTGGTGTTAAGATCAATAAAACCAATCCAATAAGCATATAATGAGTTAGAATAAGCTGATAAACAATAACTACTTACCATCGTCAGACCTGCCCAATCAAATACTTGGATGTACGACGAATATCCTCCTTCGGAATATTCATAATAATCTAAGCTATAGTTCGAAGTATTTACCAGTACATGAAGTTTTTGATCAGAACTAATTACTGCAGGCAGACCTGCACTAAAACACCACTTCGTCAATAAAATTTCAGGGAGCCAGGTGTCGCTGTCTATGTGTTTCTGTTTATCATATAAATATATATAACCAGCTTCATTCGCTATTACATTAACATAAGATAAAACATGCAAATAGCCATCCAGAACAACTATCCTTTCGCTTGCACTCCCAAAAGCAGTTACCTGAATCCCGGGGACCGGTGGTGGTGGTTCATTAAATTCTACATGTTGAGTGCGTAGCCACTCATTACTGATAAAATCAAAATCTCTAACACTTGAACCTGACATATAATATAACAAATTAAAATTTACATGTATTCTATTATCCGATAGAGCTATTGTCGGTTGTCCACCCCCACTCCCTATTTCTTCATCCGTTACTTTTTTAAAGTCTACCCAAGCCGGCTCAATTCTTCTATATCTTTCATAATATGTTTCAAAATGAGGTTCAAAATCTGTATTAGGCATTTTTACAGCCCAAACAACATGCAGTCCTTTTTCATCATAAGCTATATCAATACCATTACAAATACTGCTCCCCATATTTTTTTGGGTTAAATAATTCCATGTTTCGCCTCCATTAATACTTTTTACAACTTTTATATAATTCCCTTTTTGGTATATAATATAAAGTTCATCTTGATAAGCTGTAATTGCAGTTGTAATAAAATAGCTATATTCACATTCATCATCTATTTGTTGTTCCATTATAAGCTCCCCGGTAATAGAGAGAAGAATATATCTAATGGTACCATTGCTGTTAATAACAAGATGAGTTCCGTAAGAGTTTGAATAAGATATTATCTTATCGCCCGGACCAACTGTAAGATTATTTACAATACCCGGCGGTGTCCAAACTATTGGTATTTGTCCGTAAAGAACAAGCGAAATAAAAAAGAAAAACAATAAGAAAGTTTTCATAGAAATACTCCTATTTTATTAGAACAGTTTTTATTGATTTATTGAAATTACCTGTAATCATATTTATAATATAAATTCCGGATGAAACCTTATTTCCATTATCATCCGTTCCATTCCATTTTATTTCATATTCTCCATTTCTTACATTTTCACTAAGTAATATTTTTACCACTTGTCCAAGTAAATTATAAACTACAATAGAAACATCTGCTTCTTTTTGAACAATAAATTTTATTGCAGTTGAAGGGTTAAAAGGATTTGGATATGCTTCACTTAACAAATAAAATGTTTTTTCTATTATTTTGTCATTTACACCTACAGTGCCTGTCTTCTTATATATTTTTGAAAAAACCTTAGCACGATTATTTTCTACCTGATCCATACATATCAAAATTTCAGGATAATTATCGCCGTCAAGATCTGCTGCGGTTGCAGAATAATAAACGCCCCCATGGTTTGCAAGTTCATTGCTGTTAATATAATAGAGTTCAAAACCTTCATTTTTATTTTTAAACACTAAAAGATGTTGGTCCAGGCAGAGTATCACTTCATCTAAACCGTCATTATCTATATCCGCTGGAAACATGTTATAAGCATAAAAGGGAATTACACCAATTACTGCTATTGTATATACGACACTGTATTGGTCATTCCCGTCAGCTTCATATATATAATAAACAGTACTTCCCACTCCGTTGATATATATATCTCCGCCTATCCAAAGCTCAGGCTTACTATTGCTGTTAAGATCCTCTGTAAATGTTGAAATATAAGCATTACTTATTGGCAACGAGTCAATTCTTATGAGATTATAATTATTTCCGTCAACATATTCATAGATGAAAACTTCTCCCAAAATGCTGCCAACGGAAATATTTTCTTTACCATCTGAATCAAAATCTCCGAATGCGAACCCGCTTGTATAATAAGTTGGCGGTCGATTTTGATAGACCAATTCTAACTTGTGATTTTCTCTATTATATTTAGCAATTTGATTGCTGTTTCCCAATATTAATGAATCCCCTGAACCATCAAGATAATAAATCATTTCTGGATATCTGTCTCCATCCATATCATGTAAATTTATTCTTACTGGCTGTCCGTTACTAGGTGATGGATCATATATTGACTTAATTTTGACAGGATAACCGATAATTGAATCTGTACTTAGAATTGTAAGATACCATGAGAGTATTTCGGAAAAAGTACTATTTACAGATTCATAAATTCCATCATTTTCTAAATCTGTTATTTTCCAGACCCAACCAAGATTATCGGGATACTTATAAACTGAATCATAAGAGCCGTTTTTGTTAATCTCATATATAACATATGATGGATTAAACGAATAATTTTCGTTATAGTATGCACCATAAAGTTCTTTTCTATTATCATAATTTGAATCTGCTATTCTCAATGGCATTGATGATCCAATGGGGATTTCACTCCATAAACTATATATACTAGAATATTGGGAAGTATCTATTGTTCTTAAATCTACAATTAGGTCAAAATTGTAATCAGAAGGAATGTTATTAATGTTTTTTGTTTTTACAATCGTTTTAGCAGTTAGCTTATCTTCTAATTTTAAGACGCCATCTTTTTCGGAGAGAATATTGTAGCGCTGTTTTAACTTATAATAATCTGTTTCCGTACTCTGTGAAAAGACCGATGCAGATGAAAATAATAATAATAAGAAAATCATCTCTACTGAAAATATATTCATATTCATTTAATCGTTTTAATTGTTAATATTTTCAATCGCTGCTAACCATAGCACAGCAAACCGTGTCGCCACTAATCCCGCCAGGGCGGGATCATTAAATCCGGCTCTATTCTTCTGACATAGTCATCACTATGTTAAGGATTTAATGATGCTGGCTTCGCTCATAAAACAATGTCTCGTCCATCACTGTTGCTGATATTTACCAAGCTACTTTTGTGTTCACTTTCGTTACAACCCTATCTTTTGCGGCACACCCTTGCTAGTGCTTTGTAAAGCCGCTAAAATAGAATCCATTTCTTCCGAAGGAATTCCTTTGGAAAAAATATTGCCCGGCTTCTCGCTGCATTGCTTTTGCCATAGGCATTCCTTCGGAAAGATTTTTATACCACTACCGGGACTTGGCAGGTTCGCAACTTCCTGCTTCACCCAATTAGAATTGTCCAAGCTTCGCTTGGCACTATTTAAGAAGTATCATTTTACCAACTTTTCCCGGATAACTTTTACCCGATGCAGAATTATTAAGAGATACCTTATAGAAATAAATTCCGGAAGAGATTGTAGAAGCATTAAATCTATAACTCAATTCTCCTCCATTTTTATTTGCGAGATTAATGGTTTTAATTTCTTCACCAACTGTGTTGTAAATTTTTATGTTCACATCACCCGATTCGGGAATAGCAAATTTAAGCGTAGTAGAAGGATTAAATGGATTTGGATAATTTCCTAAAAGTTGAATAGAATTTGGAATAACTGTAATGTCTTCGTCTTCAACACCAATTATTAAGGTAGGGTCTAAAACACCCCATGCAGTAACCGGTCCGCCGCCATGTTCTCTAAACCACCACGAACGCGTACCATAATTTGATAATGGATCTTCAAATGAATCACCATCTGCTAACATAACTCCTAAGAATATTAATTTATCACCCAGATCTTCTTGATAACCAAACGCTGTCAAATCAATTTTCATTTCAATAGAATAACCTTCATCAATATCAGTGTTAACATTTACGGTTGTCCCACCGGGTATAAAAGTACCATAAAATGCTTTACCGCTATCCATTAGAGTTGCAAAATAATCATATGCAGTTGCTGTACCTGCGGCATCAAAATTAATACGCATCTGTTTGAACACCATATTGTTATCTTCATTAACTTCGGTTCTATCTCCTAACACCAACATTAAGCCATCAATTGCATCATAAGATTCAGAACCTTGAACCCTTCCATCTGTAATTTTTGCAGCAAAGTAAAGATACTTATCCTTGAAGAACATTTTTATTTGAGATGATGAAGGATCGAGAATTGGCGGACGTGGATTGCCTCCTAATTCAGGTTGAAAATGAGCGCTCATAAATTTACCAACAGTTGGATAATCAATCCGTAAATTTTCAATATCCCATCCTAAATCAAAAGTGTAAGCGCCTGCCCAAACTTCTTCGTCGGCTTTGCCGTCAAGAACAGGATCGGGGTAAGCAACACCATTTGGAAGCACAACATCAGGCGCAATAGTCGGCAGTGTTGAAGTTAGTCCTACATCCGGTTTTGCAAAGACACGAACCACATTGCTGGCATTTTGATTGCCCCATGGACTTTGTAGGTGAGTTCTTGTCACGTTTTTCTTTAATGGATCGCTCTCAAAAATATAATCGCAATCCCAGATACTAAAATTTAAAGCAATAAGATCACCGCCAGAAACGGTAACATCATAACCAACAGAAGCTAAATCGATGCGCATTTCTGTAATCCAGCTCTGGTCTCTGCCGGCATCATTAGAAATACCGTTGATTACAGTTTTAGCATCCCAGGCTGCTCTTTGTTCGGGGGTTCTGGTTGTATCTGTAAAATTGCCAAACTTGCCAATAAATCTTGGATAAGAGCCAACTACGGGAAGTTCGCTTGGCAGTCCGGCAGTCCAAAATGTATAAAAATATTCTGCGGCTTTTGCAATTGTGGATAAAAGATCCAAATCTGCTTTATCTTTTATCGACATTAATATACCATCAAATGATGGCCAGCCCCAACCATTAATTGAAGAATCAGGTATCTCAAATGCTAACCATAATTGATTATCACTTGAGACGAGAAATTTAATGGTTGCAGTGGTTGGGTCAGTTACTTCGCCGATACCACCTTCAACTTCTTTTTTCCAGCCGCTTGTAGGTAAAGTCCCTTGCTCTCCATAAATGAGTGTAATTGATTCGGCTTGTGCCCAAGCTGATTCATTTAAAACACCATCCATCGTTATAGTTCCGGCTGGTACTGTTCTTGCCCACATAACATCCTGCCTTGGGGCATATTGTGCAACTGACATTGTTGGAAACAACAATATAATTGCAGCAAACGAAATGATTACTCGGTTAATTTTCATATCCTCTCCAAAGGTTAGTTATTTATTATTTGAGTTATTAAAGAAATATCTTCTTTTCATTTATATATAAACTTCTACTTTTACTTCACTTTTTGTAATTATGGGAACAATATTACTTTCATATCGTTTTCCATTAACGATCATGTATTGACTGTTACCTGATTGAGTCTGCCTATAGACGTTAATTTTATACACTTTACCTCTAAATGTTCTTTTGATTGAAAATTCTTTCCAATCTGCTGGCATGCATGGATCAACTGCTAATCCTTCTTTTGTTGCTCTTACGCCGAGAATCCAATCTACAATTACTTTTTGGTACCACGCTGCCGAGCCAGTGTACCACGTCCATCCGCCCATTCCATAATTTGGAGAACCGGGTCCATCAATATTCCCGGGAGTAACAAAAGGTTCGGCAACATATTCATCCGGGTTCATTCCATTGTAAATGGGAGAAAGATTTTTATATGCAGTAAAAGCAAGATCGTTTTTCTTTAGTAAAGAATATGCCCAAACTGCCCATGTGGCGGCATGAGTATATACGCCGCCGTTTTCTCTTCTACCCGGAGCGTAACGTGATAAATATCCAATCATCTTATCCGGTTTTGTGTAAGCGGGACTTAACAACAAGCATCCATTTTTTTTAAGAAGATGTTTTGAAACGGAGTCCATCGCTTTTTTCTGTTTTTCAACTTGTGCTATCCCGCTGATAACTGCCCATGTTTGAGCATTAAGATAGATTTTCCCTTCCGGCGAAGTTTTACTTCCAACTTTTTTTCCGTTGTCTTTCGTAGCACGCAAGAACCATTCACCATCCCATGCGTATTTATCAAAAGCTTTTTTAAGTTCTGAAGCTTTAAGTAGATACTTTTTGTAAAGATCATCTTTTCCAACTTCTTTACACAATTCGGAAAATTTTATCAATATCAAATAGAAAAATTCACTTAGCCAAATTGATTCCCCTTTCATATCTAATCCCACAGCACTCAACCCATCATTCCAATCACCTGCGCCAATTAATGTTAAGCCGCGCTTACTAATTCTTGTAATTACTTTTTCTATTGCAGCAACAGAATGATCCAACAGAGTATCTTTTTTGTTTTTGTTATCATAGTAAGGTTCTTTAGCATTTAGAATTTTGTAGTTGCCTGTTTCATCTATATACTGTATTAGAACGAACGGAAGCCACAATAGATCATCCGTCATATTTGTAGGCAATCCTGTTTCAGAAATCGGGTGCCACCAATGCAGCGCTGTTCCGTCCTCAAACTGATGCCTTGCGTGAAGGCGGATCTGATTTTCAGTTTTCTTCGGGTCGATAGGAAGAAAAACTAAACTGTCCTGCAATTGATCTCTAAAACCAAATGCCCCGCTTTGCTGGTAATAAGCGGTTCTTCCCCATAACCTTCCAGCAATTGCCTGATACTTTAACCACTTGTTCACTAAAAGATTCATGGCTTTATCCGGCGTCTCGATAATTAAAGTATCAAACATTTTTTGCCAGAACAATTTTAAATCAATCAAAGAAGAATCAATACTATTTTGGTTGGAGAATTTCTTTAATGATGTAGTGATAGAAGATTTGTTTTTGTGTATTCCAAGAAAAAAGTTTATTTGTTTAACTTTATTCGGGTTGATTTCTATTTCAGTTTTAACCGTCCCGATTGAATCGTTCCATTTGCCTAATTTTTTACTTAAATTTTTTGTCGTTAAACCATCGGGATTATTCACCGAGCCGTACTGCCCTATAAAAGTATCTTTATTACCGTCGTAATCCGAAATTTTATTTGAGCACGAAATAAATCCAAGATATGGGTACTCAATGTTCCAATGTCCTCTATCACCGAGGGGAATTTCCCACAATCTTTTTGTTGCTGTCATGCAATTTAAATCAGCATCGAAATGAGTCTCTAAAAAGGTTTTGTGAAATTCCCGATGATGATCTGCTGAAGAGCCAAGACACCATTCAAAATAACTGTAGATCGAAAGAGATTTTTTTTGATCGGTTTTATTTTCAATCTCAAAATTCCATATTTCAAGATTTTCATTTAGCGGAACGAAAACTGTTAGTTTTATTTTTATCCCTTTGAATTCGGAAATAAATTTTGCGTATCCAAATCCATAAACCACTTGATAAAAATCCAAATCGGTTTTGAGAGGCATCCAGGTAGGAGACCAAACATCGCCTGTATAATTATCTTTTATATAAAAGTATTTTCCCCAATTATCTTGAACCAGATCCTGATGCCACCTGTTAAGCCTGTTAAACTCTGAGTGAGTATCCCAGCTAAATCCTCCGCCCGTTTGAGAAATTACAAGACCATATTTTCCGTTAGAAATTACATTTATCCATGGTTTTGGAGTTCTAAAGTTTGTAATGATATATTCATTTCCATCAGAAGAGAAGCAGCCGTACTTTGTTGAAAAATTTTCCATCTAATATTCCAATTTTAACATGATTCTCTAATAATCAGTTCAGTAGGTATTTTTACTAAGGAACGCGCTTTTCCGTTTGAACCGTTTAGTCTATTCACTAAAATGCTTGCTGCAGTTTTACCTACCTTCTCAATTTGAACGCGAACAGTTGTTAAACCGGGATTCAAATACTGAGAAACGAATATGTCGTCGAATCCAACCAAAGCAATATCATCCGGTATTTTAACATTTAAATAAGAGGCGGCATCGTAGCATCCTAAAGCCATCATGTCATTAGCAGCAAAAATTGCTTCCGGTTTTTGCGATAATCCATAGAGTTTAATAAAATTGTGATACCCCGACTCTCGCGAAAAATCTCCTTCTTCTATGAATGATTTTTTAATTGTAATACCATTCTTCGCACACGCATCCATAAATCCTTTCTTTCTTAAGAAAGTATCATCATTTTCCTGAGGTCCGGTGATGTGAGCAATTTTTGTAAATTTCTTTTTCTTAATTAGATATTCAGTTGCATTGAAGGCGCCTTGATAATTATCAATTGTTACAGTATCATATTCCTGAGTTTGTTTTCCGCCTCCGATTAATACTACCGGAACTTTACTCTGTCTTAATATTTTTTGGATTTCATCAGTAAATGAAGATATAAGAAGTATGATACCGCCAACTAAACCAGTATTGAAGAAAGGAACAATCGAATCTGTGAGTGTACGATGTTTGTGAGAGCTTGCAACCATGGTGTAGTAATTGTTTTGATAAGTTATCTCATCAACTCCGCGAATTATATCCGTAAAAAATTCATCCGAAATATCCGGTAGGATCAATCCTATTGCGTAAGATGTTTTCTTTACTAAATTTCTTGCTATAATATTTGGTTTGTAGTTTAACTCATTAGCAATGCTTAATATTTTTACACGCGTCTCTTCGGTAACACTTGACTCGTTGTTGAGCGCTCTTGAAACAGTAGCAATAGATACATTAGCCTTTTTTGCAATCTGTTTTATTGTAGGTGTCATAATCTTTTCAAATAATAATAAATTGTATAATTCAATTCATTTGCTCTCTTTAGCATTACACAAACAACTTTCTTATTTAGCGTATTATTCGTTTTTCAATGTTATTTCTAAAATTTCAAAAATTACAGAATTAAAATAAAGTTCATTCTAAAAAAGTTAAGAACAACAATTACAGAAAGTAGTTCTCTTCTCGTTTTGAACACCCTATTTAATAAGAGCATTCTAGCCGTGTCATAAAAAATATTTGAATTAATCGGGAATTTATCGAAATTGATTTGTACTAAGATAAGAGAATTTTTAAGATGGCTTGGATCACAATAAGATGAACCATCTGCTTTTGATGAACACAGATAATCATACATAAAAATTAAATTGTTTTTGGGAACCAATACAAATAAAAGCGCAATAAGATTTATATTATCCATCTTAAACTATGCTCAACAAAGTAATTAAAAAATTTTACAACAAATGATAGAATAGACTAAACATTTAGAGGCTGTATAGACAGCCTCTAAAATTAGAATTTCGAAGTACTATTTTAGCAAAGTCATTTTTTTGCTGGACGTAAACTTAGAACCATCTTCGCCAATAGCTGTAAGTTTGAAAAAGTAAATGCCTGAGGTAAAAGAAGATGCATTTAACTGAGTACTATGTTTTCCAGCTCCAATTTCACTCCGAACCAGTGTCATAACTTTTTGTCCAATTAGATTATAAACATCAAGTGTAACATTAGATTTTACTGGAACGGCATATTCTATTGTAGTTGTCGGGTTGAAAGGATTGGGATAATTCTGCTCTAATGCAAATTCGAGAGGTAATGTAGAGCCAAGATTGATAACTTGTGAATACTCAAAACTACCATCAAAATCAACTTGTTTTAATCTGTAAGAGTAATTAACGCCTGATTCAAGATTACGATCATAAAATGAATATTGTTTTTGCTCTGTAGTTGTACCATGTCCGTTCACAAAAGCTATCGCTGCAAATTCAGAATTATCAATGCTTCTCTGAATTTCAAATCCTTTGTTATTAAGTTCGGTAGCAGTTGACCATTTAAGCTGGGCATCAATCCCAACAAATGCACCTGTAAAAGAAGTTAATTCTACAGGAACAAAACCTTCCTGCATATTAAGCGTTCTATAAGTGCCGCCCCATTCGCTTCCCCACCATTGTTTGTAGAAATTACCATTAACGCCCCACGGCAAAGCGCCAAGGCTATAATTATCAGGATCAAAAATAACAATCATTAATGTAACAGTATCTAAAGGATTAGTGAAACCAAGTTGATCTAAATGAATAACGGTTTCGGTGCTGTATCCATTATCAACATCGGTAGAATCATAAATAGTCGTTCCCGGTTTTGCATAACCTACACCTTCAGTAACTCCGGCAGGAGCATTTGTTTCAAAAACAAACTGAGGAACGCCGCCAACCAAACCTACATAATTTTTTATCTCATATTCAGAAGCGCCACTAAAATTCTTTACCTTCATAAACAGACCATCACCTTCCCAATCGAACTTACAAACCTGGTGATCATCAGAATTAAGAGATATATAAAGATCATAGCCTGAACGTAAAAACTTTACATAACAGGTTGATACGTCATTATATGGCGGTTTAACAACCACCCCTGCTGTTGTAGTGTTTGAATTTCCTGCCGGAGCAGCATCTTTGTTAAACATAAGATGGGGCACATCAACACTCCAGGAAGCTTCGGTCAGCATTCCATCTAAAGTGATAGGTACCGTTGTAACATATACAGGTAGTGCAGATGGGTCTGCTACAGCCTGTGAAAATATTTCTACTTTAGAGAAAAGAAGTAGAAAAGTAAGAGCAAGCGCAAATGTATAATTGTACTTTCGCATAGAACCTCCAGATGATTATTGATAAGTTTATTTATTTAGTAAGTGACCAGTCTAAATTAAATTTGAACTCATAAGAGTTTTGCAATAAGAAATCAAAGAACCTATACTTAATATTGCAATGTAAACGTTTACATTTGATAACAATATAAATATTTTATTTTTATTTGTCAATAGCCTGGAAATTATTTTTAACTGCTGTAATACCTTTTTAAAATCTCGGAATTAAAATTTTGTAGTATGTGAGTTCCTTCGGAAATAAAAATATTTTTGTAAACATATTTTTTTTCGTATCTTTATTACAATAGAATTATGAATTCAATTCTGCCAACAATTCGAATTGCGGAAATTGTTTTTCTATTTATTGTTCTTTGATTTGATTCGACGAAAAATAATCTGATCACAATAATCAATCTTTAATCGTAGTATCATTAATTAGGAGGCAGTCATGCTTAAACTTGTTACAAAGAATCTTCTTTCTGTTGTTCTTTTCTCTTTTTTTCTCTTCAATATTCAATTGATGGCGCAGGCTAATACAGTGGAATTACGTGATGGAACCGGTACGCTATTGGCTAATTACGCTTCTATAACCGAAGCTTATTCCGCCATACCTGCTACGGTCACTCAAGCATATTTAATCGAAATCCTTCCGGCTTACGATGGTTCGAGTGAAACCTTCCCCATTCAACTTACAGTTAGAGAAGGCGCTAGCGCTACGAATACAATTACTATTCGCCCTAAAGCCGGAAACTCCGGAGAACAAATAGTGGCGGCGGTTACAACTAATCCTGTAATTCTTTTTAACGATGCTGATTTTGTTATACTTGATGGCAGACCAGGCGGCGTAGGAGATACTGCCGATTTGGTTATTGAAAATACTTTAACATCCGGTTCATCGTCAAACACCATCAACTTCATTAACGGCGCAACAAACAATGAAGTAAAATATTGTTTTACAAAAAATCACACACAAACTACAGCAGGTCCGAGAAATATTTTCTTTTCTACTTCGGCAAGTAATGCCAGTGGAAATTCTGATAACCTAATTTATAAATGTAAAATTATGGGGGGAAGATCAACAATTGGTACATCCGGCACGACCGCTTCACCAAATTCAAACAATGTCGTTTTGGACTGTGAAATATTTGATTTCGGATATGCTGGTTTGTGGATTCTTGGAGCCACAAACAATTTCACGATTGAGGGGTGTCAAATTTATCAAACCACGGGTATAAGCAGCACAATCGTTTCCGGTATTATAACAGGCACTTCTGGTTTGGGGATAATTAATATTAAAAAAAATAAAATATTTGATCTTCAATCTTCTGCTTCTGGTACTTCCTCCATTAGAGGTATTTATGTAACTCCTGGGACAGGTTCGACGTACAACATTGAAAATAATTTCATTTCTATGATGCTTGATAACGGACCTATTTCATCATATAATGGCATTCAAATTATTGGTTCAAACAGCCACACTTCAAATATTTACTATAATTCGGTCAGAATAGGCGGGGTTCATTCAACAGGCGGTACGGCAGGCAGCGTTGTATCTTCAGGAATATTAAAAAGTAATTCCGGAGCAAACACTGTTTATAATCAAATCAATAATATTTGTATTAATGAGAGAACTGGTGGTCCCGGAGGATTTCATGTGGGCAGCGCTATTACGAGCTTAACCGGAACTTTGAATGTTAATTATAATTGCTATTCATCGAGGGATGGTACTTATGGTTACAATGCTGCATGGGGTTCATCTGCTTATAATATCCTTAGCGACTATAAAACTGCTGCAGATCCAAACGAAGGGAACTCTCTTTTTAAAAGCGTAAACTTTGTTTCATACACAGATTTGCATTTAACAGGAACTTCAATTTCCGATGTCGATTTAACTGCTTTACCTATCGCTGGAATTACCGAAGATATTGATGGGCAGCTCCGTCATTCTGTTACCCCATACAAAGGCGCTGATGAAGCTGACGCCCCGATACCGGTTGAATTAACTAACTTCTCTGCTACAGTTTCAAATTCCTCCGTTACTCTTCATTGGAGTACAGCAACCGAAACCAATAGCAAAGGTTTTGAAATTGAGAGAAACATGTTAACGAACGGAGGGAAAGAAATAAGTGAATGGAAGAAGATTGGTTTTGTTAGCGGAAATGGGACATCTACTGAACTAAACAATTATTCATTCACTGATAATAGTTTAGCGTCAGGCAATTATTCCTATAGACTAAAGCAAATTGATTTCGATGGCAGCTTTGCTTATTACTGGCTAAATGAAACTGTGGAAGTATCAACTCCGGTTGAATTTGCTTTGTTACAAAACTATCCAAATCCATTCAATCCGGTTACAAAAATAAAATATGCAGTAAGCATTAGGCAGTATACAACATTAAAAGTTTACAACATTCTCGGTCGCGAAGTCGCTACGCTTGTTAATGAATATCAAGCTGCCGGCAATTACGAAGTAAAATTTGATGCAAGTAATCTTTCGAGCGGAGTTTATTTCTACAAATTGCAAAGCGGGAATTTTGTTCAAACGAAGAAACTTTTGCTGATGAAATAAAAAAAAAGATGTGCCGCACCTTAAAGGTGAGGCACATCTGATTTCAAAAATAAAAAAAAGGAAAAGTCATGAAAACAAAAATTACAGCGCTATTTACGCTGATATTAGCAGCGTTTATTAATTTAAATGCGCAATCTATTGGTACCGGTTCCGGCAGTTATACAATAGCTGCAAAAAGTGACGGAACAGTTTACACGTGGGGAGCTAACTATTTCGGACAGTTAGGCAATGGAAATACGGGAACAAGCAGCAATGTACCTGTTGCAGTAAATACAAGCGGAGTATTAAACGGTAAAACAATCACACAAGTTGCTGCCGGAAGAAGTTGTTCAATTGCATTAGCTTCTGACGGAACAGTTTACACTTGGGGAAATAACGCTTTCGGACAGTTAGGCAATGGAAATTATACAGACAGCAATGTACCTGTTGCAGTAAATACAAGCGGAGTATTAAGCGGTAAAACAATCACACAAGTTGCTGCCGGAGAATCTCATTCAATAGCACTAGCTTCTGACGGAACAGTTTACACGTGGGGATATAACCTTGACGGACAGTTAGGCAATGGAAATTATACAGACAGCAATGTACCTGTTGCAGTAATTACAAGCGGAGTTTTAAACGGTAAAACAATCACACAAGTTGCTGCCGTAGGAAACCATTCAATAGCATTAGCTTCTGACGGAACAGTTTACACGTGGGGATATAACCTTTACGGACAGTTAGGCAATGGAAATAATACAAACAGCAATGAACCTGTTGCAGTAGTTACAAGTGGAGTATTAAGCGGTAAAACAATCACACAAGTTGCTGGCGGAGAATATCATTCAATAGCACTAGCTTCTGACGGAACAGTTTACACTTGGGGAAATAACCTTGACGGACAGTTAGGCAATGGAAATAATACAGACAGCAATGTACCTGTTGCAGTAAATACAAGTGGAGTTTTAAACGGTAAAACAATCACACAAGTTGCTGCCGGGAATATCCATTCAATCGCATTAGCTTCTGACGGAACAGTTTACACGTGGGGAGATGGCTCTAACGGACGGTTAGGCAATGGAAATAATATTTCCAGCAATGTACCTGTTGCAGTAGTTACAAGCGGAGTATTAAGCGGTAAAACAATCACACAAGTTGCTGCCGGATATTCGCATTCAATCGCATTAGCTTCTGACGGAACAGTTTACACGTGGGGATATAACTCTGACGGACAGTTAGGCAATGGAAATAATACACACAGCAATGTACCTGTTGCAGTTGACCAGAGTAGTATGGGACTTATACCGGTCGAATTAACTGCCTTTACAGCTGCATTGACAAGCTCAGCCACCGTAGAGTTGAACTGGCAAACAGCCACAGAGACTAACAACAGTGGATTTGAAATTCAAAGAAGCCTCATCCCCTACCCCTTCTCCAAAGGCAACGGTGCTTTTCAATCAGTTGGCTTTGTTCCCGGATTTGGCACTACTACTGAACCAAAGAGCTACTCATTCACAGATAACAATTTGACAGGAGGCAAATATCAGTACAGACTAAAGCAAATTGATTTCGATGGCAGCTTTGCTTATTACTGGCTAAATGAAACCGTGGAAGTATCAACTCCGGTTGAATTTGCTTTGTTACAAAACTATCCAAATCCATTCAATCCGGTTGCAATTATAAATTATCAATTAGCAAAAAACAGTTTTGTGACTTTGAAAGTTTACGACATACTCGGCAATGAAGTGTCTGTATTAATAAATGCAGAACAACCGGCTGGCGTATATAAAACTGAATTTAACGGGAAGAATCTCGTAAGCGGTATCTACATTTATAAATTAACCGCCGGAAATTTTACAGCATCAAAGAAGATGATGATTTTAAAATAAACATATAAACTTTAATTATTCAAACCCGGTTCATACGAGCCGGGTTTTTTATTCCAAAAAATGAGTTTTTTATAAAAGAATTATAATACTAATGCAACGACTGCCAGCACGTCAATAACTATCAGCATCCAGTTTACGTCTTCATGCTTACCTATAGCAATTTTTATAATTGTCCATGTAATAAAACTCCATATTATACCCTGAGTTATTGAGGAAGTAAGTGGAATTAGTATCATCCCGAAGAGTGCCGGGATAGCATCGTCGTACTTATCCCAGTTAATCTTAAGAACCGGTTTCATCATAAAGACACCAACGAGGATTAATGCCGGAGCGGTAGCGATAGCAGGAATCATGGAAAGTATAGGGGATAAAAACATGAATGGCAGAAATAATAAACCGGCAACAATGGCTGTTAATCCTGTTCTGCCCCCTTCTTCCACGCCGGTAGCCGATTCGATATAACTTGTGCCCGCGCTTGAACCGAACAAACCTGCTGTGAGAGTTGCAAAGGAATCGACAATTAGTGACTGTTTTATATTACGCGGTTCGCCGTTTTCATCTACTAAATCTGCTGCTTCTGCTACTCCAATAAATGTAGAAATAGAATCGAACATATCTGTGAATAGCATTGCAAATATCACCGGCACTAAACTTAATTTTAATGATTCTATTAAATCAAGTTTCAAGAACACGCTAAAATCGGGCATCGAAATCAAACCTTTCCAGGTTACAAGTGTCGATACACCGGAATTAATTGCTGATGCATCTCCGTAGATTCGTCCAATTGGAATTGCCAGCAAAGTTGTCGCTGTCACGCCAAGGATCAGCGCGCCTTTGATTTTTTTTACAACAAGAATTGCCGTTATCATTAGTCCTATTAAAAATGTAACCGTCATCACATCAAGCTCCCCGATGCCTAAGTAAGTTGCCGGATTTGCAATAATAAATTTTGATTTGACAAAACCGAGAAATGTAATGAATAATCCCAAACCTGCAGCTATTGCATATCTTATTTGCTTTGGAATAGCATCAACTATTAGTTTTCGTGCATTAAAAACAGAGAGGAGTAAAAAAAATACACCCGACCAAAAAACGGCGCCAAGCGCAACTTCCCATTTAACGCCCATTTCCAAAACGACCGAGTATGTGAAGAATGCATTTATTCCCATCCCGGGCGCAAGCACAATCGGGTTGTTCGCATAAATGCCCATCATAATGCTACTGAATGCGCACACAAGCACTGTTGCAGTTAGTACACCGCTAAACGACATCCCCGCATCTGCCAAGACAGCCGGGTTGACGATTATTATGTACATGGTTGCAAGGAAAGTAGTAATCCCTGCAATAACTTCTGTTTTAAAATTGGTCCCGAACAATTCGAACTTAAAATACTTTTCCATATCGCGCCTGCTTTGTTTTAAATATTGCGTTGCCTTTTGCCAAACGATACTTTTATTTGCTAACTCACCTTACGCAATATGATAATCAAATTTTGTTGAGGCTGTCCCCAAAAGTTGAAAAAAGTCATTGCGAACGAGTCTTCGAGTGAAGCAATCTGATTCATTTGTTGAGATTGCTTCGTGCTGCTGCCCTACTAATGACCACTGTTTTGTCATTGCGAATGAGTCCTTGGATGAAGCAATCCCAAAGTATAATTTTGAGATTGCTTCGCTCCCAAAGCGTTGCTCGCAATGACTTTTCTCTTGTGTCATTGTCCGTTAGCTAACGGATAAAAATTATTTAATTTATCGATTCCGAAAGCTATCGGAATCGATTTACATCCGATTAACTGTTACTTGCGCAAGGTGAGTTACTAACAACAGTATTTCGTCATTTTAGTCTTTAAAAATATACAGTGACTTATAAAACAAAATATCATATCTTTAATTTAAAATTATTATTAATATGATGAAAATAAAATATCCGCTGGCAATAATATCTTTAGTCCTATTTTTCTCATCCTGCTCGGTGCAAAAAGTGGTTCCAAATGAAAACGAACTTAAATCAAAATTTGGGAATAAAACTTTTTATTGGAATTATGACACAACTTTTCTTCTTATTGTTGATAAAACGGATACAACTAATTACAATTATTTAGCGCCTCTTGATTTTCTTGTATATTCTCTAAAAACAGATTCTGTAACATATAAGCAATTCCTCCCCGGAGGCGCTGTTGGCTGGTTTGGTGACTACACACTGAAGATCGAAATACAACCCGGAAATATTACCGGAGATGAAACTGAAAACGATTTTACTTTTTATTATGACGTAAAAAGAAACAAAAAAATTATTAACACACCAGGAGAATAATTTGAAAAAGTTCATAATATTTTTTATAGGATTATACGCTGCTGTAAATCTTTTCTTTCTATTCAATCATATAGAAAGAAGCGGCGGAATTGAAAACGAAATATTAAAGTCACAATGGCGAACAGAATACATTGAGTTGAATAATAGACTTAAACATTTTTCAACCAACTCCTCCGAAGCCTTAAAAATTACAGAACGTTTAGAAAAAATTAACCGAAAAGTAAAAGGTGAAGTAAAACAGGAAAAACCTGATGAGTTTGTTCGTATTCTGCATGAGATGAAAATTCCTTACGGAGAAACTGAGCCTCAATACGAACTCGATTACAAAATTAGAGAGACGGAAAAAGCCTTCAAGCAAAAGCGTCTGAATAAAAATGGTTCTTTAAATTTGAACTGGATTGAGAGAGGTCCCGGTAACGTTGCCGGCAGAGCACGTGGATTGATAATTGATCCTGATGATATAACAGGCAATACATGGTTTGTTGGAAGCGTAGGCGGCGGAATTTGGAAAACGACAGATGCTGGTATTAACTGGCGGAATTTAACTCCTAATCTTCCAAACTTGGCTGTTTCAACTATTGCAATGTCTAAATCGAATACTAATATAATCTATGCCGGCACGGGCGAAAGTATGTTCAGCGTTGATGTTATTAATGGCGATGGCATACTTAAATCTACAGATAAAGGTGAAACGTGGCTGCCTCTTGAAAGTACTGTGGGGAGTTTAGATTTTAATAACATAGCCAGAATTATCGTTGACCCGCTTGATTCTGATGTAGTTATAGCGGCAACCACCTCCGGAAGATATAGATTAAATTTTGCCAACAGATCAGGAATATTTAAATCAATAGATGGCGGAGTGAGCTGGTATCAAGTTTATAATGAAACTGAGATGGGCATCGGAAACAGAATAAAAAAAATACTTCACATTATTAACACACCCGGAAATTTTAATCTTCTTTATGCGGGCATTGATGAAAAAGGTGTGTTAAAATCCACCGATGCAGGCGAAACTTGGTTTATGTCCTCGAACGGAATTACAGATGTTTCAGGCAGATTTGAACTTGCAATTTCTCCTTTAAATCCTTCCAAAATATTCGCAGCAGCAGAAGGAAATCCTACGTCAAATTTATTTGTTTCAATTGATGCTGGCGCTTCGTGGGTTAAGACGGTTGAAAATGGTTCGGAACCTGATTGGCTTTCCTCACAGGGATGGTACGACAATACAATTACAGTTCATCCATTAAATGACAAAATTGTTTATGTGGGCGGTGTTACTATTTACAAAATAGAACTGCTTGCTAACAATCAGAGAACTACTACGCATCTTTCCACAGGACCAGTGCATGTTGATCATCATAACTTAATGATAATAAATGATGCGAATGGATCTTTTCGGATATTAAATGCGAACGACGGCGGCATCGGTGTTTCGCAGCTTGAAGATCAAAACTGGAGTAAGCCAACACTCGGTATGAATACTTCACAGTTTTATGGAGTTGATAAAATGCCCGGCGGAAGCGCTTACGTTGGCGGTATGCAGGATAATGGCACCTGGCGTTCGCCGGAAAACACAAGCGCTGCTTCACTCTGGTTTTATCAAATAGGCGGCGATGGATATGAAACATCATGGCATTTTGACGATCCGCTGAAAATAATAGGCGGCTCTCAGTACAATGGTTTTAGGAGATCATTGAACGGCGGACAGAGTTATTCGAACGCAACATCCGGCTTGTCCGACGTCGGCTCCGGAAAAGCGCCGTTCATTTCTAAAATAGGTAAAACAAATATGGAGCCCGATCTTCTTTTTGCTGTGGGTAAACAAGGTGTGTGGAAATCAACAAACTTTGGAGGGAACTGGAGTTTAACTTCAATACCATCTTCAACCTGGGGATCGGTTAGTTCATTCCACGATATAAAAGTATCGCGCGCAAATCCTAATATAGTTTGGGCTGGCGCAAGAATGGACGGCAGCGGTAAAATCCATGTAAGCGCTGACAAAGGCGCATCATTCACTGCCGCCCCGGTTTACAACGTTACAACTATGGGAGGTATATCAGGATTATCAACGCATCCTGTTGATGACTCTACTGCTTATGTTTTATTTTCTTTTGCGCATAAACCAAAAATTTTACGGACTGCTGATCTCGGACAAACCTGGAAGGACTTAAGCGGATTTGGAAATGGCGATGTAAGTATAAACGGTTTTCCGGATGTTGCGGTTTATGATCTTTTAGTATTTCCACACACGCCGGATACAATTTGGGCAGGCACTGAAATAGGTTTATTCGAATCCACCGATAACGGAACAACATGGCATCCCGCTGACAACGGATTGCCCAACGTTTGCATCTGGGCTATGACGCACGTTGAAGATGAAATTGTTATTGCCACACACGGAAGAGGGATCTGGTCTGTGAACATTCCCGGCATGAGCAATGTAGGAACTTACAAACCTTTAATTAAAAAACTTTACCAAAGCATAAACGGCTCCCTTTTGATAAATATTAATTTAAGATCAATTTACGATTCATCGATAGTTAAAATTAATGGAAGTAATTATCAAACTTTAGCAGGTAATAATCAATCTCTAAAAGACACGACTATTCATTATCCTGTAACCGCAAGCGGAAATATCACCGCACAAGTTGTGTCCTATAAAAACGGAAACGAATATGCTTCGGTAGTTAAATCAATTTCAGTTACCCCATTAGCCGCAGCGCAAAATTCTTATTCTTCAAGTTTTAATGCTGCAACAAACGATTTTGTCGGCGCCGGATTTCAAATTAAAAGCTATGCAAATTTTAGTTCGCCGGCTATACATACTGCACACCCGTATAATGATGATTTAAATATCACTTACACTTTAACTATCCCAATTATTGTTAAATCATCAAACGCTTATTTAAGATATGACGAAGTTGCTTTAATAGAACCCGGCATGCCCGGCTCTGTTTTTGGTGATGATAATTTTTGGGATTATGTAGTGGTTGAAGGAACAAAAGACGGTATCAATTGGATTCCTTTAAAGGACGGTTATGACTGCCGATTGTACGATGAATGGGAAACTGCATATAATTTAAATCTGAGCGGCACAGAAGCGTTGATCAGAAAAAATTCAGTTGATCTCCTTTCTACTTTCCATTCCGGAGATGTGATAATGATTCGATTCAGATTATATGCCGATTCGTACACAACCGGCTGGGGCTGGATGATTGATAATCTTGAAATTCAAGAAATTATAAATAGTGTTTTTAATTCATCAATTCCTTCCGCATTTTCTTTGAAACAAAATTATCCTAATCCGTTCAACCCATCCACTTCCATAGAATTTTCTGTTCCGAATGAAGAACGCGTTACTATAACTTTGTACGACATACTTGGAAAACAAGTAGCCGTGCTTGTAGATGAACAAAAAAGAGGCGGCAGCTACAAAATTAATCTTAACACAGCATCGTTAAATCTTGCAAGCGGAACTTATTTATACAAAATGAAAGCCGGAGGATTTACGGAAGTGCGCAAGTTGATCCTATTAAAATAAAAATTATCTTTGTAGGGTCATGTTTTTGCATGTCTCTACTTTAACATCTGTTTAAGAGTGAACTTATTATTATTGCCTGGTAGAAAATCGTTCAATTGTTTTCAATTGTCACTTTAAAAGGATTTAACAAAGTAGTTAATAGAGAATTTGTTTTATTGATTTAGAAAACCTACAGAATGGATTAAGACTATAGGATTTTTTCGCGCTTTAGTTTCATTACACTAAAACGTCATTTATGTAACATATATATTTTGCAAGGTGTTATTCATTTTAAGACAAAACGAATACATTCTTTTTATAATGATATATGAGAAAAGAGGGATTTCTTTATTGATGATGAAAACTGAATTCTTATCTAATAGCCTGATAGTTATTCTGAATTCATCTTCTCACTTTTAACCCCTATCTTTGGAGCACAAAAGATAAGAAGAATCTATCTCGTATATTTATTTTAACTTTAAGTGTTTAATATATTTGGTTAATAATGCGACAAAAATTAAATTTCGCCGGACATGAGTCCTTTCATTGCCGTTCTCTATGGTTAAAAAAGGGATATGATTTTATCTCATCAAATCATAGATTTTCCGACCCTTCTGCTGTTGTTGATTTAGGGGTTGGGAAAAACATGGTATCGTCTATCAATTATTGGATGAGTTCCTTTGGTTTAGCAACGAAAGAAAATAGATTTTCCGAATTGGCTGATTTTATAATGGGGGCGGATGGCGTTGACCCCTATCTTGAAGATAATGCATCACTCTGGTTATTGCATTACCATTTGGTTGCAGAAAACCTTGCCTCAATTTATTCAATATTTTTTAACGAGTTTAGAAAACACCAAATAGAATTTAATAAGTCGCAACTTGGAAGTTTTATAAAAGGGAAATGTGAAGGAACTAATACAACCTTTAATGATAATACTATTAAAAGGGATATTGCCGTCTTTCTTAGGACATATATAAAACCAATTCAATCAACGAAAAATTTAGAAGATATTTATACCGGTTTGTTTATTGATTTAAATATTATTGAAGTAATTAAAAAATTTGACACAGATGAGATAGACTGGTACAGAATTGTAAATAAAGATAGAGATGAATTGCCGATTGAAGTTATTCTTTATTCCATTCTAAATAATGAAAATTACACTCAATCAATTTCCTTTGAGGAATTGTTGGCTGGTTACAATAGTCCGGGAAATATATTTGCAATAAGTCCCAACGGTTTGTTAGAAAAGATCGCGGAGATGACAAATAAATATAAAGATATCACTTTTAACGATGACGCCGGAATTAGAGAATTACAGTTTAAGAAAAGAATTAACAAGTATTTTAGTATTGCGGCTTAACAATTATGACTAATGATGTTTTTCTTAGTATTGGCAAGATTATCGAACGGGACAGTAAAACAACCACTTATAAGTTCGCCCTGTTACGAGGAGTGATTGAAATTATTCAAGACAATTCCCCCTTCATTTCATTTTTAGAAAACCGAGTTTATTTCCCAACTGGTCTGCTAATTGAAAAATGGATGTTGTATTACTATCCAATTTTAGAATCATCGACTAATATTCCTCAAATCAACGGTGAGACAAATCTTGCTTTTGGAATTCTACTTAAAAAAATTATTTCTGCCTACAGTACCGCTGGTGGTTTTTCTGCTTTCTACAATGATTTAAAAAACAAAGGAATTCCTCCAAATTTAAAATCAGATCTTGTTGATTTAGCAAAAAAAATGAAAGACACCATTACACGGATGCCGATGAAATACATTGGTCGTTCATTTAGCAATAACTACTATTCAATTTTTCAATTTGAATCGGGGATTGGAAGAAGAAACACTAATTTAGTTGATGCTGAATTTCTGATTAACAATTTTGGTTCGTTTTCTATACCCGTTGATTACTATGAAGCATTTAAAGTTTTAGGGAGTTTTATCAGTGGAAAAGATTCGATTTTTTTTAAATGGGCTGAGTTTTCCGTAAATGCTTCGGGTAAAAATTTGTCAATAGAAAAAGTTATAAATGAAGTTTTAAGAAGTCCGATTACAGCAAGAGAAGTTGCAGAATCAAAAAAGATATACAGCAGTATTTTGAAAAAGGAAGGTAAAGTGTATTGTGTTTGGACTGGCAAAACAATTTCAACTTACGATATTGACCACGTGATTCCATTTTCAATTTGGAAGAATAATGACCTCTGGAATCTTTTGCCTGCTCAGGCAAAAATCAATAATCGGAAAAGAGATAAAATACCATCTGCTTTTCGAATTGAACAACAAACGGAATTAATTATTCATTATTGGGAGTTAATAAATAAACATCAACTGAACAGATTTCAGAAAGAAATTAAAATATCACTTTTGGGGAGCAATCTTTTTTCTAATTGGCAGAGAACTGCTATCAGTCAATTGCAAAGTAGTTGCGATTATTTAATCAAAACTCGTGGTTACGAAGAATGGAAAATCTAAAAAAAAATCTATACAGTCATCTGACAGCGAAGGAAAGAAAATATTTATCCTTTCCTGCTAAGTTATTACTTAACAAAAAATTATTAGTTGGTGATGTGCTTGATTTTGGTTGTGGGTTTGGAAAAGATGTTGAGATGTTGGCCACTAAAGGAATCAAAATTGTTGGATACGACACACACTACTTTCCAACATATCCTGCAAAAAAATTTGACACCATCATTTGTTTTTATGTTCTGAATGTTTTGATGCAAGAAGAACAAGCAAATGTTTTGATGGAAGTTTCGCAATTACTTAAACCGACAGGCAAAGCATATTTCGCGGTTCGAAGAGATTTGCAATACGAAGGCTTTAGAACTCACAAAGTACATCAGAAGCCAACTTATCAATGCAATGTTAAGTTGGGATACAAGTCAATTTTCAAAAATGAAAATTGTGAGATTTACGAATACAGACTTTATAACCAGTTTAGCAGAAAAGAAAACCCAACTTGCCCCTTTTGTAATTCCGATTCAGAGAGAGAATTGATTGTCGAATCTGCAACTGCTTACGCAATCTATGATAAGTTTCCAGTGAACAATGGACACGCTTTAATAATTCCGAAAAAACATTGTTCTAATTATTTTGATTTAAATTTCAAGGAGCAATCTGCTTGTTGGTTCGTACTAAACAAAGTGAAACAGATAGTAAGCAAGAAATTTAATCCTGATGGATTCAATGTTGGTGTGAATGTAAATTCAGCAGCAGGGCAAACTGTGCCTCATATTCACATACATTTAATCCCTCGATACAAAGGAGATGTGAAAAATCCAACTGGAGGAGTTAGAAATGTAATTCCGACAAAAGGCGATTACACAATTTAACTTTAAACCAAACAACAATGACAACAACAAGTAACATTAACGAAATTATTAAAGCAAACGCAAAACAAGCAAAGATACTTTTTGACTTGTGCGAAAAGAATAATGAAGGCGTTTATAACAAACTTCACATCATTGAAAACTCCAAATTCCCAGATGAGAAAAAAGAATATCGTGTTTATCATGCTGATGGATATTGCTTTGATGTAACTAAAGAAAAAATAGAATTAGCCGAAGATGAAATTTGTTATTCCTGCATAGGCGGTTATGAATATTCTTTCAATGAAGGAGCATACGAAGGGTTCAAAGAAATTACAGTTGAAGAAGCTATTAAATCATTAAAGGAAATATGAAAACACGACAACTTTCAAGAAAAGACTTGCCAAATACAAGGAGTTCTGGTGAATCGTTACACATTCCTGTTTTATTAAATGATAAAAAAAGGTATATCTGTGATATTCATTTTGGAAATGACGAATTATGCTATTTGGAAAACGCTAAAGGTGTTCCTACTAAAATTAATAAGCTGCAGTTAATAACTGATGAACGAAGTAAGGAGGATATTAGAATACAAATTAAGAAAAAACAAAAAAGACAAGAAGAACTTTATGAGCAAATTAGCAATCTACAACACTATGTAATGAAAATGAAAATTGATCTTAGAAAGGCTTGAAAATTATGCTTTATATCTAACCATTCAAAGGCACCTTCAGCATTGATTTTTCATCAGTACCATCCTTGCCTAATCTAAAATATGATGGAAATCTTTTTGGTTTAAATTCTTCAACATGCTCTTTTTCAGTTTTTTCTTTCTTCTTCTCTTTATCCTGTTTCTTATCGGTTTCTTCAAGCTTAAATGTCTTGCTTAACAACTTCAACAAATCGCTTTTTAACGGAAGATTCTTTGTAAAAGATTTCAACAATTCATTTTTATCCTCACCGGAAAAAGAGATTGTATCTCTGCGTCTTTTATAAATATCGTTAAGTTTACTTTTTAATAAAACTTTGGCAACAAGTTCTCGTAATTTTGCGGTTTCTTCACCGTTCTTTAGTCTATCGCGCGAAGCCATAAACAATTCTTTTCTAAAATTATAATTGAGCCCGGTACAATCAACATGAATGAGTAAATAGTCTTTTATCAGCTGCATCTTTAATGTTCGCGTTATAAACTCGGATGTAAAATGACCATGTACTTGCCCGTTAACAGCAAACAAAACAGACATATTATTTTTGAAGAATTCTCTCCCAATTGATTCACGGCTTTCTTTTGCCGTTTTTCCATCCAACTTAGTTTTAAAAACGTAACATGTTATTTTTAGCTTTCCAATTTCTTTATCGTCTGAAGATTCAAGAAAATAATCTTCAACATATTTCCCTTTTTCTTCTTCCAATCTTCGCTTTAATCCATATAAATCTCTTTCAAGGTTTCTGTCATCAGGATACCTATCTTTTTTATCTATTGTGTATAAGGGAAGTGCAGGCTCAAATAAATATTCGTTTATGCTTTGATTAAGATCGCGAGAGATTACAGACCTTGATCCCGAAGGGAGTTCATAAGAATAAAGTTTTAATATCGTTCCAGTTTTAAATTTTCTATTACGTAAACCAAGCTCTAATTCATCAATTGGAAACGATGGGATTTTGTTATTAATTGTAAAATACTCATACCATGTGTTCTTTTTTCTTTCTTCTTCCTCTCTTGAAAAAGGATGTTGACGAAGTAAAGTAAAACCAAAGTCGCCGGTTCCATCATATCTCTTGGAAGCAATTAAATGATATCGTTTCTTTCCACAGAATACGACAGCTCCGCTTCCACCCATATTGTATTTCCCCTGAACAAATTTTATCTCATTTTTATTCCCTCTTAATAACGACAAAAAAGTCTTTTCAAAATCTTCCGGTTTCTGTCCTTCACCATCATCATAAATAATCAATGATGTATCCATTCTTGGTCCATCAGCTATTATTTGTATGCTTTCTGATTGAATTTTTCTGAAAGTAGTTAAATCCCATTTCTTATGATCCGGGAAAAATATCTGTGTGGCTTCTTCCATACTATGCGGGGCTTTATCTGATGTTGGATTTATTCCGGCTTCCAAACATTTTTTAGTAAGAATAGCGTCAATTGAATTGGTGATTTTTTCTACAAGAGCAGGGATGGGGGATGCTTGTTGATTTTCGATTACCCCAAAAAAACTTTCATTCTCCCCATATGGATGCCAATTTTCTTGTTTAAAAATTTCAGGATATGCGTTTATTACTTTTTCAACTTCATCTTCATTTGATGAATTGTATAAGCTAGAAAACAATTTTTTATAATCTTCATTGAATAAATTCATAACCACCTACATGCTAAAAATAAACTTTGTTTAAGTTAATAATTTTTCTTATCACTTTCATATGTTACTTCATTAAAACAAATGAACAAAGAATAAATGAAGCGATTTTTTGCCTTTCTCATTTTGACTAAAACAATATTAAATTTAAATTTCTTTGGTAATTGGGCGTAGTAGGTCATTCTTCAAGAGATTCGCTTCAACAATCCCTCTAGTGTCAAAATTACATAATTAAATCTAATTGTTTCCAGAGACTCTATTTTTTTTCAAAAATCACTTTATCAGCATCATTTTGAAAATTTTTATAAAACTACCTGCCTCTAATCTGTATAAGTATATGCCACTTGAAAGTTCAGAAGCATCAAAAGTAATTTCATACTTCCCAGCTTCTTTAACTTCATCAACAAGTACTGCTACTTCATTTCCAAGCACATCATAAACTTTTAAACTAACTCCTGACCAATCACCATTAACACTCGTTGGAATTGAATATTTTATTTTCGTTACTGGATTAAATGGGTTTGGATAATTCTGCTCAAGTACAAATGAAACTGGATTCGTTTCAACTTCAATTATGTTGGAGTATTTATAACTTCCATCAAAATCAATTTGCTTTAATCTGTAAGCATATTTGCCGGATAATAAATTTTCATTTATGAATGTATAATGTTTTAATTCAGTTGAGGTACCCTGACCATTCACAAAACCAATGGGTTCAAAATTTTTAATTTTTAATTTTGAATTTTTAATTGAACGCTCTATTTCAAAACCTTTATTGTTTGTTTCCGTTGCGGTTGTCCATTTTAAAGTTACTGCCCCACTATTTACTTCCGCACTGAAAGAAACAAACTCCACCGGAATAGGGTGATTGGGAATGAGTTGAATATCTAAATTTGCTGCATTGAAATTAGAAACTAAAACGTTGCTGATAGTTTGTGTATAAAAACTGTCGGCAGTAATTGTTAAAGAATATGTTCCCGGACTTAACATTCTTAAATAACCTCCGGTCAATGAATCGGAATAAATTTCCGAACGGTCAAAATCATGGCTATTCACAGTTATCATCGCTTTGACCGGATTGCCCGAAGTATCCGTTACAATTCCTTTAATTCCATACAATGCGTTTTCCATATATTGAAGAAAAGATTTTTTATTGTAATTCCAATGTGCCGGTAACTGGGCGCCGCTTAAAAGTTTAGTAGATGAAATTTCGATCGTTACTTCCCTGCCCCTCATAAAATAAGAATAATAATCCTGCCTTCCGCCGGTTATTCTGTACCAGGCGTAACCATTTGTGATGCCATTTTCCAAATCATTTAAATAGCCGGACACACTGTTTGCATGCACTGTGTCTGCATATCTGCGGCTTATAAATCTATACCAGAGGTTATCGGGGTGTGTACGCGACCAGGTATCCCACGGATAATTAACTACTTCTGCCCCGCCATGAAAATTTGCTGAAAGAGAAAAGTTATTCTGCTGTGCAATGTTCATCATCGCTATCGTTTCAGGCTGCCACGCATTACCGTCGGGGTGTAAACCATCAGCCGGATCGGGGAAGTTACGATTTAAGTCGACACTGTTTGCATTGTAACGCCTTGCGCCGCTAACCGAATTGTTACCGGTACGGTAAGTGCCGTCCGGGTTGGCGTTAGGATTAATCCAAATCTCAAGATTGTCTACAAGGTTTGTAACTTGCGCATCCATATCGTAATTAGTTAAAAGATGATTGATTAATCTCAACATTAAAACATAACCTGTTGTTTCGTCGCCGTGCATTGTAGAAGAATACATAAACTGAGGTTCGGCTTCATGCTGATCGACGTTATCCGAAATGACAGCAAAAAAAATATTTCTTCCCTGCACTGTTGTTCCGGCATCTACTAAACGGCAGAGGTTTGGATAGTTAGCCGCAAATTGCTGCATCATTTGAACATAAGCTTCATACGTGGGATATACATCCCATTCTTCAATGCTTGTTAAATTTCCGCTCATTGAAATGTTCTCGACATCACCGGGATGAGGAAGGATTTCTAATTTATAACCGAGATCCAAAATTTGATTATACCCCTTCTCATCTGCATACGCGTATACAACGTTTTGATCTAATTTATCTATTGATACGATAGAATTTATTTTTTGGAGTTCGATGGGTGATTGAATATTAAATTGAAAATAAACTTCCCAATTTTCTTGAAAATATTTATTGTCTAATCTTTGAGCAAAGAGGCTTGCCGTAAAAAGTAAAATAAGTATAACTGAAGTTCTGAAAAAAAGTCGCATAACGTTCCAAATTTTTTTGTAAATTATTATTAAAATTACAAGATATTCTTATTAAATACTCTATTCGTAAAAAACTCTATCAATATCTTTAGTTGATATGATAATAGATTTGGTTTAAGTGAATGGAGAAAAAAACATGGCAATGTTAACACTCAAAACGCAATTTGCGCCAGCCGAAAGAGCTGACATAGATTCAATACAAAACAACAATACTTTTTTTAGTCGTCAATTAGTTTTGCTTCAGACGCTCAATTCTACTCCTGTGCCTATTCTTGTGTTAAATAAGGAACGTCAGACAGTTTTTTTTAATAAAGGATTAACTAACTTTTTGCAGATAAAAGAAATTGATCATCTGATTGGCGATAGACCTGGAGAAATATTAAAATGTATTCATGCTGTAGAAACCACCGGCGGTTGCGGTACTACAGAGTTTTGCAGCGCCTGTGGAGCAGTGCAAGCAATTTTAAATAGTCAAAAAGGGAGAGACGACGAAAAGGAATGCCGCATTACTACAACTTCCGGCACTGCACTGGATCTCCGTGTGTGGGCAAATCCTCTATATATTGAAGATCAGTTTTACACTGTTTTTACGATAGCCGACATTAGCAGCGAAAAACGTAAACGTGCATTGGAAAGAATATTTTTTCATGACGTACTAAATACGGCGGGTGGTATTTACGGATTTTCAGAAATCTTAAAAGATGCAACTCCGAAAGAGATTGAAGAGTTTTCTGGTATAATTCACAGTCTTTCCACAAGACTAATAGAAGAAATAAATGCTCAGAAAGAATTAACCGCGGCGGAAAGCGGCGAGCTTATAGCGCAGCCGGAAGAAGTATTCCCTTATGAAATAATTAAACAAACTATCGAATCATATTCCAAACATGATGTCGCAAAAAATAAAAGTATTAAAACAACCACGGGTAACCAATTTAAAATTAAAACCGATAAGGTATTACTGAGAAGAGTAATTGGAAATTTGTTAAAAAATGCTCTTGAAGCAACTCCGCCCGATGGCGAAGTTACAATTAGCTGCAAAACTGATGATAAATCGGTATCTTTTTTTGTTAGCAACCCGTCGTTCATCCCCCGATCTATACAACTGCAAATATTTCAACGTTCATTTTCTACTAAGGGAAACGGAAGAGGATTGGGAACCTACAGTATAAAATTATTAACTGATAAATATTTAAAGGGAAAGGTTTCCTTCATATCGAATGAGAATGATGGAACTACATTTAAAGTCGATTTACCATTGGAGCTAATAAATTAAATTTTAAAGAAAAATTGCGCAAAGAGATTACATTTACTTGAATAGTGCTGGGTTCAAAATGTTTTATTCTTTTAACCCGAATAACTTCTTAAACTCATTGATCTCTTTATTCATAGATTCAATTTTATTATTCTCTTCATCATTGTCGTTTTGCTCGTTTAAAAGTTTATTAAAATCTTCACTTGGCAAAACTTCGCACGTGCACGCCCTTGCAAAATTTTGAAGAGCATGGTCAGAAGAAACCAGGATCAGTTGTCTCGGATTTTTGCTCTGCTCAATCTGTCTCCGGATATTGGAGTCGGCTTCTTTAGTATCGGAATAAACGATTGTAATATTGGGAATATTAATAGGAATATTTTTAAACCCATCGAAATGAATGGTGACTTTATATTTTTTGTCTCTAAAGTAATTCCCGGCTTTGAATGCAAGTTTCTCGCGGGAAAGGCTTTTGTCTTTTTTTTGAATAGCTGTCAGTTCTTTTGATTTGCCAATAACGTTGTTGCCGTCGATTATGTAATGCTTCATTTCATCCCCTATTTACCGCTATAAAATTGATCGCGCTTTGTTACTTTTAAATCCTGAAGCTGCGGAGCTTTAACTCGAATTTCAAAACGGTAACCGCTAAAAGTGCCAAGCGGATTCCAGGTAAAATCCATCAGCCAGCAATGGAGATCGCGCGATATGCGTATTTGTGGGGCGGCAAATTCTTTGTTCCTAAAATCGTAACTACCGTTAACAGAAAATTTCCAGTTGGGGGTAATATTAAAATTAAACCCGCCGCTGATGTTTGAGAATATTGTTTTCTTATCCGGCACCGGCTGTTTGATTGAATAATTGTAAGTTAATGAAATATCCCACGGTATTGAAAAATCCGCGTCCTTTTCATCATAAATCCCTTTGTAAACGCGGTTATCCGCCGCACCGAGAATAAATTCATCATTAGCGATCTGATTGAGTGAATCTTTTGCATTTTTCGATTTTAATTTTTCTCCCGAAAGGGATGTTGTAATTGAAAAATTAAAATTAGTTAGACGCAAGAGTCCTCTGCCTTCATCAATTAAAAATTTATTTATTTTATTTACTTTATCAGTGTAAGAATAAGGCGTGAACGTAGAAGAGCCGCTAAAACTGAATACATCGCCAATCTGTGTCCGGTAAAGCAGGCTGATGTCGGAGAATTTCAAACTATCTAAGGCAAAATCATATCCAACTGTCGCTTTAAGATTTAGAAGCTGAATTTTATTTTCCTTTGATGTCGTATCAGTTGGATCAACTGTGGTTTTCATTTCAAAAATATTATCGAGAGAAAAGGAAAGATTTTGCTTTTCCCCTTTTGATACGCCGAGAAAAACTTCACGACTGAATTTATCATATCTGATTTCTTTTCCGGTAGAGTCCATGTAAGAATCATAATATCCCCAAAACGGTTCGGAAAAATCGGGAGTATAGTTGTAACTTACGCCAGGATTAACAGTGTGTCTTATTGCCTGAATTCCAAGAACATTTGGAGTGAACATACCATAAAATTTTGTAGAGGCTGAAACACCCAGCCCGAATGTTCGGACAAAATTAATTTCTTTTACATCTTCGGTAATTAAAGTGTCCTTACCGGTAAATGAAGAAGTTGATGGAGTAATTTTGAGCCTTTTATTATACCATCTTTCCTGGTAACGAATATTAGGAGTGATGCTAAAGTAACCGACTTTGGGTGAAAAGCTCGAATTAAAATTATGCTGAATTCCTCCGCGTATTTTTAAATTGCCGTCTTTTTTATTTCGTATATTTTGAAATTGTCCGCTGTATCCATAACCAATCAACTCATACCATTTCTGTGAACCGCCTCCGCCTTCCTTCCGTTTGAAAGGATAGGACTGAGAACGGTTAAAAGTTAAGTTCGGCAAAACTTCATTAATATCGCCGCTGTTAATATCCTGACGCCGGCTGTAACTTAAAGATAAACTATTTCCCGATTCATCCCACGATTTGAATAAATTAGCATTCGATACAATCTCCTGCCGCAGCAGTTCATTCATATCCGTTACATTACGCTGAATATAATTTCCCGAAACAAATTCGAGATTTGCATCAAGCCGTAGAGTGGGAGTAATATTTTGATTATGATTTATTTTAATGCGCCAATCGGTTCTTTGATTCCTTTCAACTTCCGAAGGATCGCCTGTTTGAAAGTTGGAATAACCTCCTTCAACCTGCCCGGTAAAATTGTAGCGTTTTGCATAACGATAGCGGCTGTTCAAATTGTAACTTCCTTTGAAGTAATAATCGGCAGTAACATTCCAGTCCATGTAATCCGATATAGCCCAGAAATAACCAAAGCGAGAAAAATATCTTCCATATTGAGCATCATCTCCAAAGGCGGGCGCAATAATACCGGAACGCCTTCCCGATTCAATTGGAAAGACAGCAAACGGAAGAGGTATTGGAAAAGGAACACCCCCAAAATTTAGGAATATCCATCTGCTTATTAGCTGCTCTTTATGAATGACTTTCATCTCGGAAGCTGAAAAATGATAATGAGGAATATCGGCATCGCATGTTGTATAAATTCCGTCTTCTATAAAATATGTTTCCGGGTCAACCTTTTTTATTTTTTGCCCTGTGTAGTGCGCCCCTTCTTCTTTAGTGCCCGCTTCAGTTATATAACCTTGTTGTGTTTTAAAATTATACTTCATGGTAACGCCCTCGTAAGTTTCATCTTTTTCTTTTAATACTGGCGTACCTTTTAATTTATCGGGTATTGAATCCGCCTGCACACCTTCGGCACGGATGTTTTGAGTTTTGAAATCGACATAAATATTGGCGCTTTTCAAATCAGTAGTTTTGTAGATGAGATTCCCCTCTCCATAAATTTTCATCTCTTTTTTCTGAACAAAAAAGATTAGAGAATCGGCGGCGCTAGCATAAATAACCGTATCAATATCATAAGTTTTTTTATTTATTGAATCGGCTGCTGCAAGTGAGTCGGCAGTGAACAATGAATCAGCCTTGTTGAAAAGATAATCACTATTTTGTCCCGCAAGCATTGTACTCATCAAACAAATAAATAAAAATACTTTTGTTGATTTCATCAGGCTGTTGAATTATTTATAAAACACTAAAGCAGATGCGCCTTTGATACCGGCATCGTTACGCAGTTTTGCAGGAAAAACCTTTATCCTTTTTCTCAACGGCGTTAATACCCTTGCACGCGCATTTTCTTCTATTGCCTCAAACAGCGGCTTGCCAAATCCCGAAACGCCGCCGCCTATAATAAATACGCCTATATCAAGCGCGTTACTCAACGAAGCCAATGCGGCTCCGAGATAAACTCCCATCTCACGTACAACTTCTTCTGCAAATTCATCACCACTGCCGGCAGCTTCGTTAATAATTTTTGGAGTTAATAAATTTAAATTGCCATGGACGAGTTCTTTAATAACAGATTGTTTGCCATTCAATTCCTTCTTTACTCTCTCAACCAAATAACTATTTCCTATGTAAGTTTCGATGCAGCCGTAAGAGCCGCAATTGCACTTTGGTCCTTTGTAATCAATTGTAATATGCCCTATTTCACCGGCAGCTCCAAAATCGCCGCGATATATTTTTCTTTTTAGAATAATTCCTCCGCCCACTCCGGTGCCAAGTGTGATCATCACGAATGAATTATATTTTTTACCAGCGCCAAAAATATACTCGCCAATTGCCGCAGCATTCGCATCATTTTCAACGAAAACAGCGGCACCTGTAGCTTTCTCCAAAATTTTAACAAGATTAACTTTTCCCCAGCCCGGCAGGTTAGGCGGATTTTCAACTGTTCCCTTTTTTGTAGAAACAACACCCGGGCAGCCAACTCCGATTCCATTAATTTTTAACTTATTTCCTTCGAGCAGCTCCTTTATTCCTTTTTTTATCTGTGAGATTATTGAATCAGGTCCTTTTTCAGCCATTGTTGCAACTGAATTCTTTTTAATTATTTTCCCTTCATCAGTAACGATTCCAAGTTTAATAGAGGTTCCACCAAGGTCTATCCCTATTGCGTATCGTATTTTTTTAACCATATATTTTCTTAAATAATAAAATGATTTTTTTCTTCCTGCTTAAATTTAACATTTAACAGGTTATAATTAAATATAAAATAAAGATACTTTTGAAGAGTAATGTTATTAATTAGCTAATTCTTAAACTAAGAGAGAAAACGTAAATTATTAGCTAAGATTTTGTATAACGTTGATAACCGGATAATAAAAAAGCATTGCTGCATGTTTGTCCGTTAACTAACTTAGATAACGTAGTGCGTCTTAACGGAATTTTGAATGTTGAAGTTATGAATTCATCTATTGACTATAGGATTGGGTGAAACGCAGTTAGGTTGAGAAAATTTATTACGGAGAATACATTACATAAAAGATCAAATCTATTTGCTAATACCATAATTATAATCTGATTGCATCCATCCGTGCTTTCGAGAGCTAATTTTACTTTTAATCTTTTGACAATTATTTTATTTGTAAAGTGGTTCCATCATTTTTCTATAGTGCATTTTACTTTGTAAACTCATAATCCACAATTTTTAACTCTTCGGGATATTGCAAATCGCCAAGAGCTGTTGAAACAACCGGTTTAGCATATAAAGTTAATTTCGATGATGAGCCGCCGTAACCGCCAATATTTAGAGCAAGGTTTAACAACGATTCATAACCGTTATCTTTAAAGAAGCTTACAAGGTCAAGATTCATCTGAATTTGAATTGGAGTTGTCTCGCCTGTTCCCGGAATCGAAACTTCTGAAGCAATATTTCCGGAAATCGTTTCTTTATCGTTTATTAACAGCCGCCATGGAAATGATTTAAGAGTAGCTCCGGTACGTTTGTAGCCTCCGGTACCGCTGTTGGGATTTTGGGCTTCCACATTTAACGTGAATGATACCGGAAGCGTGCCTTGAGCAACTGCGGATGATAATCTTAAAATATCTACCGTAGAGAAATCGCTTAATTTACTTTTATCGGAGATAGAAATTCCGTTCATCGTAAAATTGTTTACCTGCCCGAGTTTAAATTTTAAGCGGCTTAGATTAACAAACGTTTCGTAAACTGAACAGCTCATTGTTGAAATTGAAATTATTGCGGCAAGTAAAAACACAAATTTTTTCATAGTATGTTTTCTTTCTTCTTAATTTTCGTTAATGATTCGGTTTCTACATTCATGGGTTTGATGAAGCTAAATTCCTTTAGCCTTTGGCTCCTCAATTTTCTGAATTATAATTTGTGCTACGCGAAGAGCACGAAGTCCATCTTCACCTGATACAATTGGCTTCACTCCTTTCAATATCGAATCAACAAATAATTGAAGCTCGTATTGAAGAGCGTTTACTTCTCTTACTTCGGGCTGTTCGTAAACTACTCTCTTTTTCTTCTCTCCAATTCCAATCTCTCCGAATGAAATTGACGATGCCACCGGTTCATCTATAGCCGTTAATCTATAAACTTCGGAAACACCGGTTGTAAAATCGAGCGAAAGATATGTATCGCGCTGGAATATTCTCATCTTTCTCATCTTCTTTTGGCTGATACGGCTTGCAGTAACATTAGCCACCGCGCCGTTTTCAAACTGAAGACGAGCATTGGCAATATCCAATGAGTCTGACACAACCGCAACACCGTTTGCATCAATTCGTTTTACAGGACTTTTTATCAAACTTAAGATTATGTCTATATCATGAATCATCAAGTCGAGTACAACTGCAACATCAGTACCGCGGGGATTAAACTGCGCAAGCCGGTCGGTTTGAATAAACATAGGTTCAATAATATATTTTTCGAGAGAAAGCAGCGCAGGGTTAAATCGTTCGATATGCCCTACCTGTAAATTTAATTTTTTGTTAGCCGCAATTTTAATAAGCTCTTCCGCTTCATCGATAGTTGTAGTAATTGGTTTTTCAACAAAAACATGCACTCCGGCAGAGAGGCATATTTTACAAAGCTCATGATGAGCAATTGTAGTAGTTGCCACGGAAACCGCATCAACTTTAGAAATTAAATCTTCAATATTCTCGAAAACATCTACTCCATATTCGGCAGCTGCTAATTTCGCGTGTTCCGGATCGGCGTCATAAATTCCGATGAACTCAACATTATTTGAATGCTTTAGCATCTTAATATGGAGTTTGCCAAGATGTCCGGTTCCGACAACTCCGAGTTTTAATTTTTCCATTTTGACCTGTTTAATATTTTTTGATAACCGATGATTCTGTCATACCCGCCAAAATTCGGGTCTTTGTAGTACAAAAATAAATAATATTGGTTTACAGTTTCATAACCGTTCCCTTCAAGCGAGTACCAATCAATATTTTTCAAAGAATTATTTACAACATCTGCCGTAACATATTGGTAGTCGTAAATTCCTCGCTTTAAGGTAATCGTTTTTTTAAAGACGCCATAATCATCATTCATTTTATACTCAGGGAGAACTTGCCAATCATTAAAAGAGCCGACTAAATATACGTTTTTAAAACCGGAATTTGGCGGACGTATTGAAAAAGTAACGTCAATATATGTTGCATAATCGTCCTGAAATTTTGTAAGTATAAATCCACCGTTTAAATCTTCTCTTCCCTGCTTAAAGAATCTTGAATATTCCAAACCGTCAAATTGTGCTTTCGCTTCGCGCTGCCCAAACTTGTTAAAGTTTCTTAAATCAGTTTGACGGTATTCATTTCCTGGACGAATATCTCTTGCAGTAAAAGTAAAGTTGCGGTTGCCATCCCAATAATATTGCCTTCTGTTTGTGTTAAAGTTACGATCAACAATAACAGGGTATTCAATTTTATGATTTTCAATTATTTCAAGATGATCAACATAACCGGGGAAAAATTCTTCGGGAAGATTGAGCACGGAAGTTATGTTAAAAACTTTTGCAAGGTCTGTAGGAAAAAATGTTTCATCTTCGAGCAGCGCATTTTTAATAGTAGTATTTAAGTTAACATCGTTAAAAACTACGAAAAACTTTCCATTTGCATAAACTTTGGATGTGTCCTGCGAATCGGTAATGTAATAACTCCACTTGCCGCTAAATGGAAAACTTACAAATCCATCCGCATCCGGGAATGCACCTTTGATATGATAACGCGCATCGGTTACAGTTGCGGGGAGCGTATAGAACTCTAAGTCGTAAGCCGTATAGCCGCCCTGGTTTAGAAGAAAAATATTATTTGTCGGTTTCCAGTTTCTATCACAAAATCGAAATATGACGGTGAGAAATGGTTCATAATCGGATTGCACATCGAATTCGATAGAGAGAGATTGTCCGCCCGATAGCACCGGTAAATCTGTTTCTTTACCTGAATAAGCTTTCAAACTTTTAATAGTTACATCTTGAGGGAATGAATAACCCCAAAATAAAAATGATAAAAGAAGAACTAATAATGTTTTCAAAACGAGCTGCCTTTTGTTTATTCTTAAAAATTAAATATTTCCACACATTTTATTGAACTGTGAGGAATAAATATTTGAACAGTTTCATTTTCCCTTTTTGTTTCGATCAAAAGACCATCGTCAAAACTTCCGATTAATTTGCCTGACTTAAAAACGATCTCATAAATTGTGGTGTCTGCACGCGGATCAATTGTTAAACCATAATTTTCATGCATAGTAATGTTCAATATTTTTCCAATAAACTTTCCCCAATCCATCTTCATAAAATAACCTTTCACATAACCATTTTTTTTAACTCATTTGCCAGTGCATCAATATCTTCGCATGTATAATACTCTTTTAAGAATTTAATGGCAAGAGCATCTTCTCCCGCACTTAAATAATTACCGAACACAGCAGCCACCGCGCCTAATATCTCTTTGCTTATTTCGCAATCGAGCTTTTCAGTACCGATATAATTACTAATCATTTCAATTATATCGTTGTTGCGGTCGATGTATAGATCATAAACTTCGCTGTTAATGAGGAAGACATTTCCTTCAACAAATTTCCAGAAATTTAACGTTGAAAAATTAAGGTCGTTTAATTTACTGAATTTATCATATGCCGGATTTCCTGCTGCAAACAATATACCTTCAACATCTAATGAAGCAGATTCGAAAGGTTTGGTATAGCCCGAGTTGATTGAATCGCATAGGTAAAAAGAATCGAGAGTATTAAAAATGTAGAGCGTGTAATAAAACTCACTCCTGGAACTAATAGAATCTATAACTACAAATTCATTGTTGTTATCTTCGTCCAGATCAATTGTATAACCATCAGGACGCAAAAAAGATTTTTGATAAATTAAATTATCATCCAGAAAAACAGAAAGAATTCTCTCTTTCATCCAGAAAGAATATTGTGATGAAGTGTCTGTCTGTGCAAACGAGATAAAAGAAAAAAGAAATAGAAAAAGAAAAAAGACTTTATGTTTCATTCCATACTTCTGTAATTGTTTAACGAAATATATGCGAAAAAAACAATAATATGAAGTTGCAATTTCATGGCTAAAGGATATTCGCTTGTTGTAAGAAATTCTAACCTGGACAAGCTCCCGCGCGGCGGGGTAAGCAGACCCCAATATTTGAGTTGAGAGATTGAATGCTCGTCCGTTAGATAGTGGACAGCAATTCATCTTCAATCATTAATGCTGATTTGTATTAAATGCGCTAATGTTCTGCCAGTTCACCGCCGCGCATTACAAAAACTTGAGTGTAAAAGTATCAATAAGCTAATGTTGAACATCACGCCTACAAATCATCTGATAAAGAAGTAAAAAGAGGCTGTTTTTATTTTTACTGATAAAATTCTTTTCTATTTTAACATAGAATTTTATTTTACTTCTAAAAGAACAATTGCATACAAATAACTTTATCGAAACTGATGAGAATTTATTTTTCAGATTAACAGCCGTTTGGGCATTTAACGAAGCTGCGCTCGGCGGTATCCTCCATGCTTTAAAAATTCCTTTTACCGGTTTATTTATTGGCGGAGCCGCTGCCGTATTAATTTCGATGATCGCATTTCATTCAAAACAAAGAGGAGCAATTATTCGAGCTGCTGCAATTGTTTTACTCGTTAAAGGAATTATCGCACCTCATACTCCAATTGCTGCTTATTTCGCGGTTTCCATTCAAGCGCTGCTGGGAGAATTATTGTTCCTATCTTCAAGAAATTATAAACTATCGGCTCTTATGCTCGCGGTCATTACTTCGCTACTCTCATCAACACAAAAGATTATTCTTTCAACAATTATATTCGGAATAACATTATGGGAATCAATCGATGCATTTGCAATTTACGTTATAAATCAATTTATTTTCACTGCTGATCCGAAATCAATTCCTTCTTTCAGCGCTTTACTTATTACCGGTTATATTTTCATCCATCTTTTGGGTGGAATATTTTTTGGTCTATTCGCGGCAGCCTTGCCGGATAAATTGAACGGATGGATAGTTAAATATGGAGATTACCTATCAAGCATGCGCACAATACAAAGCGTTCAAAATATTGAGCCTCCGATAAGCAGCAGAAAAAGAAGAAAATTTAAGCATCTTATAATGTTTGGGTTCATCATACTATTTGGAATTCTCACATATTTTGATTTAGGCATTCCAAAAAATAAATTTTCGGATGCGGTTATAATGCTCGTTAGATCAATAACCATTATTGTTGTTTGGTTTTTTGCTGCTGCTCCTTTGTTAAAAAATTTCATTAAAAAATATTTAAGCAAAAGAGAAAACAGATATAAAACGGAAATCGAAAATATTGTTGATTTATTCCCGTTATTTAGAGGCGCTTTTAATGTGAGCAAAACAATAGCTCTAAAACAAACAGGCATAAAAAAAATAAGCACTTTTATTTCGCTTTACTTAACTTTATTATTTTTTAGCGAAAGATTTAATGAATGAAGAATATTTACATTGTAACAGGAAAAATTCAATCGGGAAAAACCACAGCGCTGGAGGATTGGGCTGCAGGAAAGCAAAACGTTTACGGACTGTTATCACCGGTTTTGTTTGGTAAAAAATATCTGACCGATTTGAGGACAAAGGAATCAAAACAACTTCAAGTCAACGATAGTGAACGCGGGGGAAGCGTAATTCACATCGGCGGTTATCGTTTTGATAAAGAGGTTTTCAAATGGGGGCGCGATAGGATGCTCGAGTCAATCAAATTTAGCCCGGAGTGGTTCATCATCGACGAAATAGGACCACTCGAAATTCGGGGTGATGGATTGGAACCTGCATTTAGAGAAATCTTAATTCAAAACGAACTTTTATTCAACTCTAAGCTTGTGTTAGTTATTCGAAATGAATTGGTAAACATTATTCTTGACCATTATAGAATTCCGCATAATTCTGTTAAACAATTCAATTTTGATTAACATAGCCAAATCGATAAAATGAAGCAGAGCATTTGTGAGAGAAGGAAATAAAACAAAAATAACCGGATTGCTGCTTAGCGCCGGGACATCCTCAAGGATGGGTGAGAATAAAGCGTTACTCCCATATAATGAATCGGATTTTATTTCTACTATTTTATTCAAAATGGAACATGTGTGTTCAAAAATAATTGTTGTAACCGGTTATCAAAGCGAAAAAATAAAAGATGCGATAAGAAAAAATAAACACCTTCTTAATTTTTGTAAGAAGATAATATTCGTAGAAAACAAATCTTTTTCGAAAGGTATGTTTACTTCGCTTCAAGCGGGATTAACGGAGGTGAATTCAAAATATATTTTATACCATTTTGTTGATAATCCTACTTTACCTGAGTATTTTTACAACGAGTTTTTATTGAATGTAAATGAAAAATTTAACTGGCTTCAACCGGTATATAAAAGTAAAAAAGGGCATCCAATATTATTTGATAGCCTAACGGCTAAATTAATTTTAAACGCAGCGGAAACGAGCAACTTAAAAGCTGTTTCCCAAAGTTTAAAAATTAAAAAGTTCTATTGGAATTCTCCCTATCCAGAAATCTTAAACGATATAGATACTGAAGAAGATTTTCAAAAAATAAATAACCGTTAATGAATATCTACGAAAAAATAATTGAACTTGAAAAAATCAACAAACCATTTGTCATTGCAACAGTTGTAGATACACTTGGTTCTGCGCCCGGTAAAGCCGGTTTTAAATTAATTGTTGATGCGGACGGGAAATGCACCGGAACGGTGGGCGGTGGCGGAATTGAATTTAATGTTATTGAGGAAGCAAAAAAGAGAATTGTATCCGGGAAAAGCAGCGTAAAAGAATATCTGCTTAACGGTGATGTCGCGCCGAAAGAAAATGTTGAACAATTACGAATGGTTTGCGGAGGAAGTTCATCTATATTTTTTGAAGTTCATGGCTGCACACCCGTTGTTTACGTTTTCGGCGGCGGACATGTAGGGCAGGCGCTATTATTTTTTCTGTCTAAACTTCCCTTTCGAACCGTACTAATTGATAACAGAAAAGAATTTGCCAATCCTGAAAAAAATCCATTTGCATCCGAAGTCATTTGTTCCGATTACACTCAGTTTGCAAAAATTTTCGATCCAGCGCCAAATTCTTTTTGTGTTGTTTTAACTCATGGACATGTGTTCGACTTCGATATCGTTTGCTCTTTTTATGAACGAAATTTGAGTTTCAAGTATATTGGAGTTATGGCGTCCAGAAATAAAGCTAAAATCTTGATGGAAAAAATCAGTTCGCTATATGGTAATAATAAAGATACATCAATAATCTATTCGCCCATCGGATTAAAACTTGGCGGTGATACTGCCGAAGAAATTGCGCTCGGAATTGCAGCTCAAATTCTTGATATTCATCATTTCGGTAAAGTGAGAAAATGAAATTAAGATTTCTCTATTATTAGAAAACTTTCCTTATCCTTATTTTTTGTACTCCGCAATTCTTTCAATTCTACTTAAATATTCGGTTTTCCACTTTTAAATAAAATGGCAAGTAAATTGATATTTATAATTGTCAATTATTAAAACAAAAAAGCAACGGCAAATATTATGTTAAGTGATACGCCTGTTTACCCGATAAGTGTTGCAGCAAGACTTTTGAACATTTCAGTTCATACGGTTCGCATGTATGAAAGGGAAGGTTTAATTGTTCCCTTCAAAAAGAAAACCGGACATAGGCTTTATTCTGAATTAGACATTGAGAGATTAAATTGTATCCGACGGGCAATTAATCAAAGTAAAATAAGCATTGCAGGCATTAAAACTATATATACAATGATCCCCTGCTGGCAAATAAACAAATGTTCTGAGCAGGCTCGTAAAAATTGTATAGTATATAATTCTAATGTGCAAAACCAACCTTGCTGGACGATAAAGAACAAAGACGAAAGAGGTGAATGCAGAAAATGTAAAGTTTATAACAACTTTGCTGATTGCCAAATAATTAAAGCTGCTATTATTAATATAACAAAGGGGAATTCTTAAACTCACAATTATATTTCAATTACTATTAAACAATAACCATGAAAAAAATAATCTTCATCTTATTCCTAATCGCAATTATAACTATATCAGCGATTGGATTGCTTAGAGATAATTCTTACCAACCAACTCGATTAGACGAATTATTAGAGAACTACCCTAAAGAATATACTCCATCGGCAGACCATTCTCAATTCGAAATCCTTAAGAAAAAATTCTCCTCACCGCAACAAGTAACAGAAGCTTGCAACTCCTGCCATACTGAAAGACACAAGGAAGTTATGCAATCGAACCACTGGAACTGGACGCGAGAAGAATACGTAGAGGGACGGGGTATAATTTCTCTCGGTAAAATTAATGCAATAAACAATTTTTGTATCGGTGTTGAAGGCAACGAACAATCATGCGCTAAATGTCATGTAGGATATGGTATGACGAGTTCGATGTTCAGTTTTACCGATCCTAAAAATATTGACTGCCTCGTCTGCCATGATAATTCGGATACATACGCAAAAGCAAGTGAAAAAGGAGGTGCGCCTGATATTTCCGTAAATTTCAATACAGTTGCTCAATCGGTTGGAAAGCCTGGACGCTCTAACTGCGGCGTTTGCCATTTTTATGGAGGAGGTGGAAATAATGTAAAGCACGGCGACCTGGAAGAATCAATGTTTGAACCTACGCGGGATGTTGACATACACATGGCGTCAGATGGTGCAGATATGAGTTGCATCGAATGCCATACAACCGAAAAACACGTTATCAAAGGAAAAGTTTATTCTCTTTCTTCAATGAACAGAAATCGTTCCGAATGTGAGCAATGCCACACTTCTTCGCCTCACGAACAAAGCATTTTAAACGAACATACTTATAAAGTTGCCTGCCAAACTTGCCATATTCCTATTTATGCAAAAGTTAATGCAACAAAAACTCACTGGGACTGGTCGACTGCCGGTAAACTTAAAAACGGCGAACCTTATAGTGAGGAAGATGCTGATGGAAATCATACATATCTCTCTATTAAGGGAAGTTTTGTGTGGGGTAAAAACCTAAAACCTGAATACATCTGGTTCAACGGAACGGCTGATCATTATCTGCTTGGAGATGTAATAAACGATACTTCAAAACCATTGACATTAAATACAATGCATGGTTCATACACTGATGAAACTTCCAAAATTTATCCTGTTAAAATTCATCGCGCAGTTCAACCTTACGATCCGGTTAACAAAATTTTAATTCAACCAAAGTTGTTTGCGGACGAAAAAGGTGAGGGCGCTCTCTGGAAGGATTTTAACTGGCTGCGCGCCTCAGAAGTAGGAATGAAAGAGGTTCATTTGCCATTTAGCGGTAAGATTGCTTTTATTAAAACAGAAATGTACTGGCCAATCAACCATATGGTTTCCACGAAAGATTTAAGTGTTAGCTGTACTGAATGCCATTCAAGAGAGAACAGCAGACTTGCACAACTGAATGATTTTTATATGCCGGGCAGAGATTATTCTCGATTTGTGGAAACTGCAGGCGTGGGAATTATTTTACTTACACTTTTAGGCGTGTTTGTTCATGGCGCAGTTAGAATTATCGCTTCTAATAAAAAGGAGAGAAAATGAGATGATTAAACAAGTTTATATATACAAATCTTTTGAACGCTTCTGGCACTGGACTCAGGCAGTAATAATTTTCATGCTTGTTATTACTGGATTTGAGATTCATCGCTTCATAACATTTTTTGGATACGGGAATGCTGTAAGATATCATAACATTGCAGCATACTCATTTATCGTTCTAATTGTGTTTGCAATTTTTTGGCATTTTACAACTGGAGCATGGAGGCAATACCTTCCTACTAGAAAAAATCTTAAAGCTCAGATGGATTATTATCTGCTTGGTATTTTCCGCAACGCGCCTCATCCCACAAAAAAGACTGTGCTTAGTAAATTAAATCCACTTCAAAAATTAGTTTACCTTGGTCTTAAGGTTTTGGTAATACCTGTCATAGTATTTTCCGGTTTGATGTATATGTTTTATAGATATCCGCAGGGCAATACTATCCGGGTTTTAAATATTCAATCGGTTGAAGTTTTTGCAATTATACATACCATTGGCGCTTTCCTTCTTGTCGCTTTTATAATAGCGCACTTATATTTGATTACAACAGGTTTAACAATTACTTCAAATTTAAAAGCGATGATAACCGGTTATGAAGAACTTGAAGATGAAGAGCAGCTTCAAATAGATAAAAACGATATTTCAAATGGATCCGAAGATTCAATTTCAGATACTATAACTAAAAGTTAATGAGGATTTTATGAAACCAGAAAAATATATGAATCCGTATCTCGCAGGCTTTTTCCTTGGTCTGCTCCTCTTAGTAACTATTTATATTACAGGCAGGGGTCTTGGCGCAAGCGGAGCGGTTAAGAGCGCCGTTATTTCCATAGTGGAAACGGTTACTCCTTCACATGCCGAAAGTCAAGTGTTCTACAAGGAATATTTAAAAGAGCATGATAATAATCCATTGAAAAACTGGTTAGTCTTTGAAGTTATTGGTGTGTTAATTGGCGCTTTTATCTCCGGGCTTGTTTCTAACCGATTAAATTTTAATCTTGATCATTCACCCAAAATAACTGCACGCATTAGAATTGCCTCGGCAGTGTTTGGCGGATTGTTGTTTGGATTTGGCGCACAACTCGGTAGAGGCTGTACAAGCGGTGCAGCGTTAAGCGGTATGGCTGTGTTATCCACTGGCGGTTTAATAACTATGGCGGCAATATTCGGCGGCGCTTATGCGTTCGCTTATTTCTTCAGAAAACTTTGGATATAGAAGGAGATTAAAAAATGGGACCGTTAGTGCCTGATCTAATTGGAAATGAATTTAATTTCGTTATCGCTTTGTTTATTGGAATCGCCTTCGGATTTATTTTAGAGCAAGCCGGATTTTCAACCTCAAAAAAATTGGTTGGATTGTTTTATGGTTACGACTTTACAGTGCTGCGCGTCTTTTTTACCGCCGGCATTACTGCAATGCTCGGTGTAATTGTGTTGGGGCATTTTGGACTTCTCGACTTAAGCATAATATATATTAATCCAACATTTCTCTATTCAGCAATAATCGGGGGATTAATAATGGGCTTAGGATTTGTTGTCGGCGGATTTTGTCCGGGAACAAGTATTTGTGCGGCGGCAATCGGCAAAATAGATGCAATGTTTTTCATCGCCGGTTCATTTATTGGGGTTTTAATTTTCGCTGAAGGTTATCCCATTTTTGAAGGTTTGTATAAAGCAGACAACTGGGGATTTGTAAGAGTATTCGATTCTCTCGGAATGTCTCAGTCTCTATTTGCATTTTTTCTGACCTTAGTTGCAGTAGCTGCGTTCTGGGCAACTACACTTATCGAAAACAAAGTAAACGGCAAATCAAATCCGGAGTTTAAACCATTAAAGATTTATGTTGCTCTTTCGGGTGTTGCAATAATACTTGGCTTATCCGCTTTTATTTTACCCGATATCCGAACAGAATATTTACAAGACGTCGAAGACATAGAATACGTTAATAATTATAAAATTAAATATATGACTGCTGATGAACTTGCATTTCGTCTGCTTGATAAAGATAAAAATCTACAGATAATTGATATGAGAAGCCCTAAAGAATTTTCGGAAATGAGCTTACCAAATTCTAAATCTTTTATGTTGGAAACATTGTTTGAAAAGTACGCCGAAAAAACTTTAAATATTTCTAAAAAAGAAAATGTATTTATTTCTAATGAAGGATTAACAGCAAAAAAAGCAGCCATAATCGCTGATAAACTTGGCTACAAAAACTTACTGATACTCAAAGGCGGGTTAAATGAATTTAAAAAAGAAATTATTGAATACGACTCCACAAAAGTTGTGATTAAAAATTATAACGATGCTACAAAACGATTCAGATTAAAGGCAAGCATTCAGATTCCCAAAATGATTGAAGAAAATAAAAGCTCTGCCATTCCGAAAGTAAAACCTAAGCGCGTGCTTGGAGGCTGTTAAAAATATTTTACTAAAAGGACGGCTGATACCGTCCTTTTTTTTGTTCAATTTTAAATTTTTCAACAACTTCAAATTAATTGCCAATGTTACCCTGGTATATTGATTTGTTTTAAACGAATTAGTTCAGCCTAAAAGTATATTCTTATAATCGCCCGTTTCAGTTAACTAATGGGTAATGACAATCACTCTGCTAAATAAAATTTTTTTACTAGAAATCATTTATGAGTCCACTCTAAAAAGTTAATGTTGATTATTTGTCTTTCCCATTAGTTAGCCAACGGACGGGAATGAACTCATTTATAATTCTTCATTAAGAGTTGCATCCCCCACCTTTACAACTTGAATTAGATGAAACCCCGAACAATAACTGTCAAGGTTTAGGCATGCATAGTTTGAAAAGTAATTTTAAACTCGGTTCCTTCTCCTTTTTTACTTTTTACTTTTATTTCCGCTTTATTTAACTCGCAGTATTTTTGAACGAGTGCAAGTCCTAATCCATTCCCCTCAAATTCGCGCGAATAACCCTGCTGTTCCTGTGAGAAAGGTTGAAACAAACGGGGCATATATTCTTCCGAAATCCCGATTCCGGTATCTGAAATAGAAACAAAGAGATTATCATTTTCGTCTCTTCCAATCAATATGTTTACACTACCAACATTAGTATACTTTATAGCATTTTCAATGAGGTTAAGGAATATTTGATAAACAGAGTACTCGTCAGCAATTGTGCGCGTATGATTTGTTTGAGTATTAATATTAAAAGATAATTTCTTTTGTTTTGCCCGGCTGCTTAAATCACCATATAGCTTTAAAAGAATTTCTTCATGAATATCTAATTCTCTCAGATAAACTTCATAAGTACCAAGTT
>MNYQ01000075.1 GCA_001873185.1 Ignavibacteria bacterium CG2_30_36_16
CCTTAATGATGATGCCCGCCGGCGCCATGAACGTGTCCATGTGCTAACTCGTCTGCTGTTGCATTTCGAACGTCCAATAATTCTACGTCAAAATTTAATTGCTTCCCTGCAAGCGGATGATTAAAATCGAGTGTAATATCGTCTCCATCAATTTGTGTAACAATAAATGGCATCTGATGTCCATCGGGTGAGTTAGCCATGAAATCCATTCCTTCTTCTATTTCTGTCCCTTCCGGGAAGTCTTCTCGTTTAACAGTTCCAACTGCTTCCGATTTAAATTCGCCATAACCTTCTTTAGCTGACAGTATTATTATTTTATTGCTGCCAATTAACATATTTCCGATTTCTGTTTCTAACTTTGGCAGTATTTGATTTCTACCGCTGATAAAAGAAAAGGGCTGGCTGCCTTCGGTTGAGTCAACAACTGTATCTTCGTCATCTTTCAAAGTGAAGTTAATTGTTACAACCTGATCATTTTTAAGAGCCATTAATTCCTCGCATAGTTATTTGATTATGTTTGATAAATAAAGTACAAATTTGTTATTTCTTAAAAGAAGTTTTCCTCGGTTCCCATGCCGTGCCTTCGCAGGGCAGATAAATTGCTGTCGGGTGTTTATCATATTTCATACATAGAACAGCCGATTCATCAAAATGGATGCAGGTTGAGCATAAACTTGATTCGATTACCGATTTGTTTTTTTCTACGAATAAACGGTAATGTACTACCGCCGGATGAATTATGACTCCGTACGTTACTAATACATTGACTAACCACCAAAAATTAAAATCAATGTAGCCCTGTAAAACCCACATTGCAGGAATTACAAAAACAATTCTAACAATTGTCCAAAAAATTATCTCGCCCATACGTATGATAACCGGTGATTAAGTGAAAATTTCTAATCAAAAATTAGAATACAGATTTAATGATCCCGATGATTAGAACGGGAATCATGTTAAATATAATTAAATCTTGCCGTTATATTATTATTATATTATAATTAAACCGTTTTATTATTATTTTAATATTAATGAGATAAAGATTTTTCTAATAATTGTAAAAAACTCTAGTAAATATGTTTATGGTCGAAAATTATAAGCTAAATATTATAATTTATTCTGCTGTAAAAAACATTGGAACGGACTTTAATTTTCTTTACTTTAAAATTAAAAAGCCGCAACAAATAGCGGCTTTATTGTGAGCGCGGGTGGGCTCGAACCACCGACCCTCTGCTTAAAAGGCAGATGCTCTACCCCTGAGCTACGCGCCCTAAAATTAAGAGTCACAAATATATAGATTTCACTTTTTTATTCCAAATGTATAAATATAAATTTCCAAAGTATGCAAAAGAATTCTAAAATATTAGTGTGCGATGATGATGAAACCCTTTGTTACCTGCTGAAGGAACAATTGCTTGAGGAAGGTTTTTCTGTAGATACTGTTTATGACGGTAGTTTTGCTATTGAGGCAATTAGAAGAAAAAATTTCGATATTTTACTTCTTGATTTGAATATGCGTGATGTTCAGGGTGAAGAAGTACTGAAATTTGTATCGGACTATACTTCCTCGGTACAAATAATTGTTTTAACTGCCCAAACCGAAGTTAGAAAAGCGATTGAGTGCATTAGACTTGGTGCCTACGACTTTATTACTAAACCTTATAATTTTGACGAACTCCTTATTACAATAAATAGAGCATTAGAACATAAAGATCTCGTAGTTAAAAACCTCCTCGTATCGGAACAGTCAAATAAAAAATTTTCTACCCGTATTATCGGCGAAAGTCCGGAACTTCGTAAAGTAATTAACCTTGCAAATAAATCTGCGCAGTCCGATTCTAATATTCTTATTGAAGGTGAAACAGGCACCGGGAAAGAATTGTTTGCAGAATTTATTCATAAACATTCTGCCCGCTGTGATAAACCTTTTGTTGTTATAAACTGTGCCTCTTTGCCTGATCAATTAATTGAGAGCGAACTTTTCGGACATGAAAAAGGAGCTTTTACTGACGCTAAAAATACTAAACAGGGGCTTGTTGAAATTGCACACGGCGGCACTTTGTTTTTAGATGAAATTGGTGAACTAAGTCTTTCGCTTCAGCCTAAATTACTTCGTTTTCTTGAAAACGGTGAATACAGAAGAATCGGCGGAATTACAAATTTAACTTCCGATGTTAGAGTTATTGGGGCAACAAACCTTAATTTGTTGGAGGAAGCTGATAAAAAAACTTTCCGTCGCGACCTGCTTTTCAGACTTAACGTCATAACGTTAACTATACCCCCTTTGCGAGATAGAAAGGAAGATATATTGCTTCTTTCTAATCATTTTCTTGAAGCAAAGTCACCAATCCGGGCACGGAAGAAACTTTCACCCGAAGCGGAATTTGTTTTAATAAATTATGGTTTCCCTGGAAATATCCGCGAGTTAGAACATATAATTGAACGCTCAATCATTTTTGCCGAAGGGGAACATATTCGTATTGAAGATTTGAATCTGCCAAATATTAAAATTAAAGAGCCTTCCAATATTTTACCAGACGAGACTAAAGTTGTTAGTGACGATAGTATTTTGAGTATGGAAGAAATTGAAAAAATCCATATTGCAAAAGCGCTAAATTTTAATAAGTGGGACAGAGTACAAACCGCGAGACAGTTAGGGATAAGCCAAAAAACATTGTACACGAAAATTAAAAAATATCAAATCAAACAAGATTAGATATGGCAATTTCTAAATCAGCAGTTTTACAAATCCTTAAAACAAGCGAACGCGCTTATGCCGTAGCTGATAAAAATGACAAGATCATCTGGCATAATAAATATTTCCTTGAGGCTTCAGGGAAAGAAAAACTAACCGGAATTCAGGTAAAGGAAGTTTTTCCCTCTTTACCCGAATTAAATCTAATTAAAAGTGATGTTTCTGTTTTCGAGCTGCCAGACAACCAGGGGATAATCAAAGTTACTCTAATAGATTCAACTGCGCACAATGATAGATTTATAATTGAATTTGTACCAATTGATCGCAGTAACGATCAATCTGAAAAAAATTCTGGTTTGCTGTTTCAAAAGGAAATGCAAAACATTTTAACTCTTTTGGTTAAAGAAAACTCGCTTGACGTTCTATCGGAAGAAATTTTATTTCGGGTCATATCAATTAGCCGCAGCAACTTCGGGCTCGTTATAGTTTTTGATGAAAAAAAGGAATCGCGATTTATAACTGTTGATCCCGAAAAAAAAATTACCGATGAAACGGAAATTAAGAATGCACTACTCTCAAATTTTTCTTTTATTTCGAAGTGGTTTGCAATCAATAAAAAGCCTCTATTAATAAAACCCGAACAGGGAAATATTGGTTATAATCTTACCGAAATATTTAGATTAAAAAATATTGTAATAGCTCCCTGCTTTTTTGATAATAAACTTGTTGCCGCAATTTTGGTCGGAAAAAACGACAAGAATTATTTAGCCTCCGAAATGAATGTTGTGGAACAATTTGCAATACTATTATCATTCGCAACTTCCAGCATTTCAACACGGGAACTTAATGCAACGCTTGAAAATCGTTTGATGCAGGCTCAGAAACTTGAGACAATTGGAAAATTAACGAGCGGTATGGCGCATGATTTTAGCAATCTTCTATCGAGTATTTTCGGCAGTTTGAATCTCTTAAAAAAGCGTGTGACGCCGCGTGAAGATATAACACGGCTTCTCGACAATATCGAAAGTTGTTCGATTCGGGCAAAGGATTTGACCAAAGGCTTATTGTCTTACGGAAAACCAACTCCTAAAAGAAAAGAACTGATTAAACCGAATCATCTTCTTTCAGAAATATCAAAAGTAATTAATCAAACCTTTCCTAAGAATATTACTTTTGAGAGCAATATAGCAGAAAAGATTTTTGACATACTCGGTAACGGAACAGAGATTTACCAGGTTCTTCTTAATCTTTGTGTTAATGCAAAAGAAGCAATTGAAGGAAAAGGAACCATCAAACTTTCGGGAAAAAATTTTAATTTGAATTCACAAAATCTGATGGAACACCCTCTCCTCGAAAAGGGCAACTATGCTATGATTTCAGTGCAGGACAGCGGCACGGGCATTAAAGAAGAAAATATTCAGCAAATTTTTGATCCTTATTTTTCTACAAAAGTAAAAGAAACAGGCAGCGGACTCGGTCTATATGTTACTTACGGCATTATTAAAGCTCACAAAGGTCATATTGAGGTTACAAGCATTCCCGATGCAGGTACCAGGTTTGATGTTTTTATTCCCGCCTTCGAACCGAAGGAGTTGGAAAAACAACCCGCTCCCGATAAAATAATATTACTTGTAGATGATGAAATTATGCTGCGCGATTTGCTCGCCGAACTTTTAGAATCAAACGGTTATTACGTTGTTATAGTATCTACCGGTGAGGAAGCTTTGAAAGTATTAACTGAAGAAATACGAGCCGACCTGGTAATAATAGATTACAATATGCCTGGAATGAATGGTCTGGAATGCATAAAAAAAATACGCGAACTTAAATTTACTATGCCCATTATACTCTCCTCGGGCAGCCTATCAGTTGAGGAGAATCTTAATCCGGCGGAGATAGGCATAAACAGTATTTTATCCAAGCCTTACGAGTTTGAATCAATGCTGGGAACTATTCAAAAACTAATTTGATTTTCCAACCCCTTCGTCTTTGTCTTTCTTTTCAACATCAACCATTTTAATATCTTTTGTATAATCGGAGAAAGTAATATTTTTTACGGTGTTTAATTGATTAAGCACGTCGGTTATTTCTTTTATAGCAGTATCAATATAGGCAATACGCCTTAATATTGCTTCACGGGGAACTACGTCTTTTTTTAGTTCCCTTTTTATTGCTGCCGACGATAAACTCATTAACGTAAGCGGCTGCTTAATTTTATGATTCGTAGTTACAACGGTTGCCGCATAAGTATTGCTTTTCTCCGATTCAATTAGTTTTTTGTGCGCTTCGGATAGTTTTAACGCCGAGTGAACACGCGCTAATAATTCGATCCGGTTAAATGGTTTTTTTATGTAATCATACGCACCGGCTTCTAATCCTTCTTTTATATCTTCCGCGCCGGCTTTGGCTGTTACAAGAATTATAGGAATGTATGAAGTTTCGGGTTCGCCGGCAAGAACCTTACAAACCTCGATACCACTCATCTCGGGCATCATCACATCGAGCAAAATAAGATCGGGTAAAAATTCCCTTGCATTTTGAAGACCGGTTTTGCCGTCATAAGCAGTTAATACTTCATAACCCTCATGCTCAAGCCTATCCTGCAGCATAAATACATTTTCCGGTAAATCATCAACCACTAAAATCTTTTTCATTTTCAACTCATATAAAGTTTGGATAATATTTGGTTTATTTTTAAGGCGAGTGAATTCGCATTAATTGGTTTTGTAATATAATCATCAAAACCATGTTTTAGAACTACATCTTTATCACCTGCCATTGCCTTCGCAGTAACTGCAAACACCGGAATATTCAACCACTCTGATTTTTTCTTAATATTATTAATAGTTTGAAATCCATCCATTTCCGGCATCATTATATCAAGCAAAATTAAATCGGGGATTATCTGCGAAAGCGCTTCGAGGCATTCCACACCATTTTTTGCAAGAATAGTTTTATTCCCAAGCGACTGCACAATTTCATTTAATGTAAACAAAGTATCCGGATCATCATCTACAATTAATACGCTGCCTTTGTAAATTTTTTTATTTCGCATTGTTTCATGAATCTTTGCTCGTATTGAAGGCGCATCGTGAATTATGTCATCATCGTTTTCAAGAATAATTTTTTCTTCATACATATTTAACTTATCGCGTACAATCTTTAAAACATCGAGTGAATGTTTAGTGCCCGCAAGCGTTATCATCTCCAACGTTTTGTTCAGGTCACGAACAACCTCGACGGCAGTTGACGAATCTAAAGCCGCAATAATTGGAATATGTTTTGTACTTTTAGTCTGTTTCAGTTTATTAATTAAACTTATCCCTTCTCCTTTTTTCATCATTAAAGAAGTAATAATTAATTCCGGCTGAAGTTTGTTTATGTCATCCAAAGAAGCTTCACTCATTTTTACGAAATCCAGTATGAATTTACCTCCGGTTAGTACCTTTTGAACGGATTGCATTTCTGAATTATCCGCATCAACTAATACAATTCTCTCAATCTTTTTATTTGTTGATGAAGATAAATTTTTAATCAAAGTGTTAAGATTATTGTCAGCCGGTTTTACATAATAATCATAAACTTCAATGCCATGCCCTTTGTTTTCATTTCCTTTAATCATAATTGCTATGACGGGCACTGAAGAAGTGTTTGCCTCTGATTTAACACTTTGTAATAAATTCCACCCGTCAGCATCTTTCATATTCATATCTACTACAACGGCTCGAGGATTTATTTTTTTTAACTTTTCAATTACATCTTCACCATTCATTAAATAGGCTGCATTGTAACCAAGCGAAGACAAATACTGCCCCATGGTTAAACGTATTTCAGGTTCTTCCTCTACAATGAGCACCGGTTTTAGTAAAGCTTTTTGTAATTCTTCATTTTCGTTTTTAGGGTCGGTCTTAACTCCCGTTTTAATAAGAGGTATTGTAAAAGTAAAGGTTGAACCTTTATCTACTTCACTTTCAACAGACAAAGAACCATTTAGCATCCCTGCAATTTTTTTACATATCGCTAAACCAAGCCCGGTGCCGTTGTATTTTTTTGTTGATGTTCCGTCAACCTGACGGAATTCTTCAAAGATTAATTTTTGATTTTCGGGGGAGATACCGATACCGGTATCAATTATATCAAACTGAAGTTGGTCTTTAGATGGCTGCGAAATATTTAGAACCACATTCCCCCGTTGGGTAAATTTTATAGCATTTGCCATAAGATTAATAAGTACCTGTATTACTTTACCCCTGTCGGTACGTATCACTATTTGAGGTTCTGCGTTACGAATAACTCTTAAGTTTATATTTTTGTTTATAATCAGCGGGCTAATTGATGTTTCTGCTTCCAAAATAATTTCATCCAATAGAACTTCCTCTTCACGAAGCTCCATTTTACCGGCTTCAATTTTTGATAGGTCTAATATGTCGTCAATTAAACTCATTAAACGGCGGCTGCTTTTTAAAACTACACTTATTCTTTCCCAATCTTTACCTGAAAGATTTCCCTGATCGAGCACAAGTTCCGTTAAACCAAGAATTGAATTCATCGGAGTGCGAAGTTCGTGCGACATGCTTGCCAGAAATTGCGATTTTAACTTTGTAGATTCTTCTGCGCGTTTTTTCTGAACCTCCAATTCATTAGCTTTATCTTTTAATTTTTGATGAAGTTCAATAAGTGTTTCGTTCTGTTTTCTTACCTGAACATTTTGCTCCTGAAAATCATGGTTAAGGTTTTTTAATTCAACCACAAGATTTTCAAGCTGCATTAATGTTGACGCGTTTATTAATCCAACAGCAAGCTGCTCCAATACTTTGCTTAAATATTCCTTTGCCTCATCCGTGGGTTTTTCAACGCCTCCCAGCTCAAGCACGGCGATAACTTTATTGTTGTAGAGAATTGGTTGTATCAATATATATTTTAAACTAAATGATAATATTCCATCCGAAACAACCGGCAAATCGTCGGCGGAAGTTATTTCCATCGGTTCTTTGCTTGCTATTACCGGTTTTAAGAAATCCTGTTTTTCCGGTGTGGATGATTCTGGTTTTATTCCGAATGAGCTAATAATTTTTGTTTCCTCGCCATCAACCATAAAAATAGCGCCGACAGTAAACTTGCAAGTTTTTATTATTTTTTTTAATGACACGTCCGAGATTTCCTGAAGCGTAGCATTTTGATTGATGAGGGTTATAAACTCAGAATATTCCTGCTTCGCCTTTTGGTTTTTGTCTAGTTCATCAAGCATTATGTTAAAAGCTTTTGCAAGTTGTCCTAATTCATCATTTGTTTTAACCGGTATTTTGTTTTTGAAGTTGCCTTGTTTAGTAATTTCGGTTGCTTTACTAAGCTGTGTAATTTGGCTGCGCATTCTGTCGGTAAAAAGGAAGGTTAGGATTAAGGACAACAGCACGCCTGAAAACCCGATAATTATTAAGATGTACTTTAAGTTGGTTTTTAATTCCGAAACTTCATTAAGAGTAGTAAAAATTATAAATTCAAACTTATAATTTGAGGATGAATATTCGGACGGTCTGAAAAGAGAGGCAAGCAGATCGCTATTTTCTGTTTCTTTTGAATACAACCTAAAGTTATCCGTTCTGGAAAGATAATCGTAAGCCGATTTTATATCATAAGTATAAATATTGTTTACGGCTTCATTAGATACCGCAGCGGGAGTTTTCTGCCATATGAAAGCAATTTCAGCTCCTATTTTTTTTGCAAGTCCGGTAAGCTCTTCCTGCCCGAGAATTTTTCCAAAATAGTAATACGTTCCGTCTAAATAGCGGTATCCTTTTATAATTGCATATGGATTTTCTTCATTGAATTCTTCAATTGTAAAAAGCGGACTGTTGATGTTAACTGGATTAACGGACGCAACCGAGACAAGCATTTTAGTTGAATCGTTAATTGATTTGAGAATAAAATCCACATTTCTGCCTTCAAGCATCGGGGGTTTTATTTGCGGGTCAACGTCATCCCTCATTAAATATAAAAAATCATATTCTGTTTCTTGAAGAAATTCGCTGTAGAAGTAAACAAAATTGTTTACGGAATTTGAGAGATATTTTGAGTGCTGGGAACTGAGCAGGTTATACATTATAGAATAAAAAGCAAATGCCGCACTTCCCACTATAATTAAAACAATAATAAAATTAATGAACAGAATTCGATAGCTGATTTTCATTTAGATTAAGTATCTCTTTGCAGTACCTTGCGTATGGTAATTAAAAGTTCATCAAAATCGTAGGGTTTGCTAATAAAATCGCTTGCGCCCATTTTTGCAGAATCAATTGCGCTCTTTACGTCGGCATAAGCAGTTAGAACTATAATTTTTACTTTGATTTTTCTATCATGGAGTTCTTTCAACACTTCAAATCCATCCATCCCGGGCATTTTAAGATCAAGCAGAATAAGGTCAACAGGAGTTCTTGACAGGCAATCAAATACAGCAATTCCGTTGTTCACAAATTCTACGTTATACCCTACCTCTACCAATTCTTCCTTGAGAACAGTACAAAGATTGACGTCGTCATCGACAATTAAAATAGATTCCATTTGATTCCCTACTCTTCTTTAGGTGACTGATTAAACTGATGCATTTTTATTTTTTCCCTTTGTTGAAGCACTTCATCCTTCACAGGAGTTTTAGATGTATTAGGCCAGGCAAGTCTTTCTTTTAAAGGAGCAACTAAGGATGCTTTTATCAATATTACAAGTTCTTTTTTATTAATGCGCGTTTCATCGCTTCCGAAAACGTAGCGCAGACCCAGTACCCACCAGGGTAAATCTTTAAGAAACGGTATTCCGGTTCGTATCTTGGTTTCTTCATTAACGAACAATCCGCCAATAATCGTCTCTTCACCGTCGAGCATAAGCACTTGAGTATTTGCAAGTGTTTTGTTTATAATAGTTGTTTGAGGATCAGGCACATAAGAACTTCTTTCGGCATTTATACTAAGCAAAATATAATCAATTCCTTCTTGAGAATAGACATAAGGAGTCACTTCAATTATTGAACCTGTTGAATAGAAATTTTCTATTACGTTTCCTGAAAAATCTCTTTGTTTGATTGAAATATCAGAGCCAACCTGAAGCTTAGCTTTTATGCGATCGCGTACGGTTATATTTGGGCTGGCTATAATTTCTCCAACATTTTCTTCTTCAAAAAATTTGAACAAGGTTGTCGCTTCTCCAAAAAATCCGCCAACATCGAAAGTTGATTTTGTATTTAATTCAAATTGAGGATTTGTTAAAAGATCATTTTGGCTTCCACCACTGGATCCGCTTTGCTGCTGGTTCTGCTGATTAAGTAACGCTTCCCTATCAACACCAATTTTCCCTCCGATATCCAGCCCTTTGCCGGATAAAAGAAATTTCCAGTCAAGTCCCTTTTGTCTTGCTTCGCTTATGTTCATTTCAAAAAACACCGCTGAGATGTTGATCTCTCTCGAGTTTACTTCGGCGTAATTTTCAAATTTACGTTCTTCCTCTGTAACGGCAACTTTGCTTTTAACAATAATAACATCTTCTTTCGTTTCGTAAATCAATCCGTTCATTTGAGTAATCATCAACAGGACTTTATCATACGGCATACTTTGAATTTCAATATTAATCGGGGCGTCGGATTTAAATGTTGAAACTATTCTTCTTCCCGTTACACTTTCGCTTACCTTACTCAATAATTCAATTGCCTGGTTGAAAGAAAGAGTTGCAGCCATTGTAACAAGTTCGTCCGGATTGCGGTATGATTTCAACTGGTTTTCCATCCACTGCTGCGGCAGCAGAGTTTGGGAAACAAGTATAACGATTAATAGAAATAACTTTTTCATTTTTGCAATCTCATTTTGTTTTCATTCTGAATATTATCTTTTTCTAAACTCAACTCAACTTTTTCAATAATACCGCCTTTATTAAGAACAAAGTTAACTTTGTTACGGTCATAATTTATTTGTGTCAAATAGCCTAAGTAAACTTGTTCTCCTTCCCAAAGAAGAAACGTGTTCCCTTTTGCATCCGAAAGAAATGCGCCTTCGGGTATAAGCGCTAACAGCCGTGCGCCCTGCACTTCTAATAGGTTGTCAAAATTAGGCGGAATTTCGTTCTGTACCAAAGGATAAAAAGGATTGGAAGTGGATGGAGCGGTTAAATCATTTTCAACTAAAACAGTTGTGCTAAAACGATCGTTATTGGAATAATAAACATGAGCCGTTAATGTGAAATTAACTAAGAATTGAGGATAACCCTCTGCATCCGTTTGGATATAATTACTGAATGTAGCAGTAGTTACTTTTTTTAACTCTTTGCTCTGCTCGATAGCATAAATCAACTTAAAAATATCATGATAGTTTCCCCCGCCGCTTAATTTGTACTCGTGATAAAAGAAATCTTTTTCCGGGAACACGTCAATGTATTCAACATCTATCTGAGTAATCGAATTAAACGAATTACTAATTGAAGTTAAAAAATCAAAAAATTTAATCGAGGACAATTTTACCGGGATGTTAAATTTTCGTGCTGCCAACACAGAATCTAAAAGAGCAGATCGGGAAAGCAATGTTTGATATTGATTCGTAAGCATTTCCGGATCATAGTTATTTGCTTTAATCGTTGCTAATTGAGTGTTTTTTGCTTCAATGCTGTTATTCTGTACGAAAAATATAAACGCTCCGCCGGCTGCAAGTATGAAAAGCAAAAGAACAACAAGTACCAAAGTATTTTTAATTTTTCTGTTCATTCTACATCCTGCAGGTATCCGGTTTCACTAAAAGTAACCATAAATTTATATGCGTTTTTATCTCTTAATGATTCAAAGAGAATATTTTTTAAGACTGCATTTCCGCGTAATCGGTAAGCAAAATCTGTCAAAACATATCTGTTTAATGCATAACCTTCAATTACAATATTAGTACCGGTCTCGTTCACTATATTTGTCAGCCAGAGGTTTTGTCTTCCCCCTACAAATCCCGAAACGTCTTCAAGAATTCGGGACCATACTCCGGTGCCCGTTCCAGCCGAATCGAGAATGGTTTGTGTTTGATCGAAGTTATTTATTTTTCCCTCAACCTCGGAAATATTGTTCAGCACTTCCTGGTTTTGCCTCTGCAGAAAAGTTTGTTTTGTAAGTTCTGCATCAAGTTCATTTTCCGCTTGATTGTTTTGAAGAACTTTCAAAGTTATAAAAAATGCTGCCGCAAAAAGTAGCGGTATCATTGCATAACCATGCCATGCAAACTGGAATAACTTTTGGTCTTCCTTAACATATTTAGGAAGTAGATTGATCCCTCTATGCTCTTCGCTTAGATCGTCGAGATAATCATTTGCGGCTGCAATTGCAATGCTGAAAGACGATAATATTTCCCTCTGTTCGGCAGGCAATTGAGAAACATCCATGTCATCAAACTCTAAGCGGGAAACATTTGCTTCCGGGAAAGTGCCATAAAAAGAGAGGATTAAATTTTCTGAATCGTCTTCACCGCAAACAATAATATTATCGAGCGAAGTGATGCCGCCATTTTCCATTTCGAGAAGAATTTTAGAAAAATAGACATCGTACGTATGGAGGTTTAACGTCCCTATATCAAGTGTGCCGCCTATGTGCTGAAGTTTTCTGCCGTGTAAAAATATAAGTTTGCTGTACTCTTTACCGATATACACAATTAATGAATGATCGTCCGGAAAGAATTTTTTTCTTTTAGCCACATAATAGGCAAGCGATATTTCGGCGCTCTTTACAGCGGGAATTTTATAATATCTTTTCCCGTTATGACGTGCGAGAGAATTAATTAAATTAATACACTGCACTTCACCGGTTAAAAATACAGAGAGGAGAGATTTATTAACTAATTCAACATATCCAAGATTTTCTTTATCAATGCTTATGTTTTTTGTTTCTTGTATGTCGGTTAAAATTTCCTGAGTTAACTTAGTGCTCCCTGTTTGTTTACCTCTCTCAAAAACGTGATAGTAAATTGCCGGCTCGGTTAACGCAGGAACAAACAGCGCTTTGCTAAGATTGATACCTTTAAGTTCTGAATTGATTAACGCCGGATTAGAAATTCCGATCGCTCCATCCGGATTTTCAACCCCCTGAAAATCAAGACTGTCGCCTTCGATGTTGATAGACGAAAATGCAGGATCAATTTGAGCTTTATTCTGAAGAACATCGAACGAAGCGGTACGTAAAAGTTTTATTTTCTCTTTATCTTGAGATATTACGGCAATCTTTGTGTCGGTACCTTCGCAATATATACTGATTAAAGTTTTCAATTATACAGCCGAAAGAATTTGTTGAATTCTGGTTTTATTGTTTGAATAGGAAATTGCTGCCTCTAAAGAAATTTTCTTTTGAAGATATAGCCGTTTCAAATCCTGTTCGAGAGTCAACATTCCCTGCTGGGCGCCCTGGTTGATCATCATATAAATTTCACTTGTGTTGTTGTTTTTAATTGCCGCTTTAACACTGGGATTAACTATCAGAACTTCTTTTGCAAGAACCCGTTTACCATCAAGGCTTGGAACAAGCTTTTGCGAAACAACAGAAATTAAAACATCTGCTAATCTATTCCGTACACGATCCTGCTCATTAGGATGTACTTCGGCAACTATTCTATCAAGAGATTCAACCGCTGAAGAAGTGTGCAGAGTCGAAAAAACTTTATGTCCGGTATCGGTTACTTCTAATGCAGCCAGAATTGTGTCGGGGTCTCTCATTTCTCCGATTACAATTATATCCGGATCCTGTCGTAATGACTGAATGACCCCATCTTTAAATGAAAGCACATCGCGTCCAACTTCTCTATGCCGGATGATTGAGACATTAGAATTATGCACAAACTCAATTGGTGAAGCGATAATTACGATATGAGAAGGATCGAATTTATTATGATAGTCTATAATCGCATCTAAAGTAGTTGATTTTCCCGAGCCGGTAATGCCGGTTATTAGTGATAAGCCAAATTTTATATAATTATGGCTCATTGCTTTTAATGCCAATGGGTGAAATTCTAACGATTCGAGTGGAAAAACTTTGGCATTAATTGAGCGCATGTTAAGAGCAAGTGAATCAAGGTCAAAGTATGCATCGGCTCTAAAACGAACATTGGTTCTCCTGCGTTCGTAAAGGTAGGAATAACTAAAATCCAAATTCCGCGTAACAGACAAATACTTTCGTTGATTATTATTTAACAAGTTAATTATAATAACCGCAGCTTCTTCTTCGGTGAGTTGGAGGAAATCTTTAATGCGTTCTTTTTTTCCGTGAATACGCATCCAGACGTATCCGCCGTTACCATGCCCGCCTACTTCGATATCCGAAGCTTCGCGTTCAATCATGCTTGTAAGAAATTTATTAAATAATTCTCGCAAAACTATTTTTTCTTCGGAGGGAATTTTATCGGCGGTGTCAAGCAGATAAGTCACCCTGTCCGGACCGATAAGCGCCGGAGGAATAGTTTGAACTATTTTCTGCAAGATTGTTTTTGCTTCAGTAATTGGAACCAATGTTTATCCGGTCTATTTAAAAAAATTTATACTGAGCGGTAAAAAGAACGGTTAAAATATAATGAAAATATTGCTCTTTTCCGCAATTGTTTATACTTCTTAAAAAATTCTAATTCAAAACCGATGTTATCTGGTATTTGATTTTTTGCAAAGATGAAGTTCTCAGACGTTCAATAATACTTTTTTTTGCCTTAATTAACTCATAAATGAAAGCAATTTTTACGATTTATTGAAAAAGTTACCTGGAAATAGAAATAATTACTCCTCGGATGTGCCGGCAACTACTTCTTCAATGGATGTTAAACCCAATTTAACTTTTTCAAGTCCTGCTTCACGGAGGTTTAGCGATCCATCCCGTTTAGCTTGAAGCCTTATCTTTTCTTCATCAACATCTTCTCCAGATTTAACGATCAACTGTCTTATTGCCTTAGTAAAATAAAGGGATTCGTGAATAGCAAGCCGTCCTTTGTAACCCGAATTATTGCATTCGGGGCAGCCTTTTGCTTCATACACTGTATAGTTTCTCCATTCGGCTATATTAAGACCAATTGCATTCATAAACTCTTCATCAAAATTGCCAACCTTTTTTTTACACTTAGGGCAGAGCCTACGAATCAATCTTTGTGCCACTATTAGATTAATTGCATAAGCAATTAAAAAAGGCTCAATTCCCATCTTGTATAAACGCGCAACTGCACTCGGCGCATCGTTTGTATGAAGCGTTGAAAATGTTAAGTGCCCGGTGTTAGCTAACTTTATTGCAACCTCGGCGGTTTCTTTATCTCTCATCTCACCCACAAGAACAATATCGGGGTCATGCCTTAATATTGATCTTATTGCTTGTTCAAAATTCATCTTATAACCAATCTTAAGCTGACGCGCGCCTTCAATTACATATTCAACCGGGTCTTCAACAGTTAAAACATTTACTGTAGAATTTATTACCTGATACAATGCAGCAACAAGCGTTGTACTTTTACCGCTTCCGGTAGGACCTGTAAGTATAACCATTCCTTGCGGCTGATTGATAGCTTTAAGAAAAGTTTCTTTTGTGTATCCGGTTAATCCGAGTTTATCAATATCCCTAATAACTTTTCTATCATCAAGAATACGAATTACAATACTTTCAAATTTGTTTTTAAGTTCGGTACCAACCATAGGAAGCACCGAAACTCTAAATCTTATAATAATGCCGTCAATATCTCTCTGAATAAAACCATCCTGCGCCCTTTCTCTTTCAAATCTGTCCATCCCCTTTGCACGGTCTTTAACAACAGCAACTACTGCTTCGGGCAAAGTACCTTCTTGAACATGCCATAACTGTAGGTTCCCGTCCACACGCATTACTATTTCAGTTTTGTTTCCGGATTTAGGGACAAAATGAATATCACTTGCGCCTTTTCTTACGCCTTCAACTAAAGCGCCTTCAACAAGATTAATGAGAGCGCTTTTGTTAATTTCGGCATCAAGCTCTTCTTCACTTAAAGAAGTATCGTCCTGCTGAATCTCAAGTTCGGAATTAGCTTCTTCCATCATTTTGAGATACACATTTTCCGGTGGAAGAATAGTTGCGATGAGTTTATCGTAATCTTTTTTGCGTATATAAATTACCTCGTACTTTTTGGCATTAAGTCCAAAAGCAATTTTAGGAATGTTCCTTTCCGTTGGATCTATGGCTGCAAGTATTAGTTTGTCTCTTATTCTATCATCGTACATAAAAGGAATAATTTTATGTTCGAGCATTTGAGATTTAATCTGTTCGCCGGAGTTATTCATTGTGTTTTTAATAAAATCCAACCTCGACTGGGGTAGATCTTCCGGCTTACTGTCGAGTTCTCTGAACGCATACAGAATTGCAACTTCACGAAAGATCGTATCGTGGTCGTACTTAAAATCCTGCACCAAAATTTGGGCAAGGTTTCGTTTGATTTTGCTGCTGTCGTTCGCTTTTGCAGTTAATGCTTTTTCGAGAACCTGAGCATCTATTATTCCTTTTTTAAAAAGAAGATAACCGATTTTATCGGTCATTTCTAAATTGGTATCTAACATTTTAAAATACTTTCATAATTCTGTTCAAACTCTAAAACTTGCGTAACTCCCGGTTGTTTTGGTGATACTGTAGCTGTTTCTGCCGATACAAGTGTTAATAAAATCATAACAACCATTATTATCATTGCAATAAAAACCTGAATCATTTCAATAACGTTTTTAAGTTTGTAAACAGTTTCGCTCTCGTAGTAATTAGCTAATTGTAACGCTGTGTTTTTTATAGTCCCGGTTTCTTCACCGGAATGGAAACGGTTTAAAGCTGTATCGGTGAAAACACCGCTTGCTTCAAATGCATCGGTTATACCGATACCTTTTTTAATCATCAATGGTATGGCAACATTTTTTATTCTCTCTTCAAAATAAGAGTTGCCAGCCGCTTCCGATGCAATTCTAATCGGTTCGATGCTTTCTGCCGAACCGCTGTAAAGAGTATAAAAAACGCGGCAGAAAACTTCAATTAGCGTTTTGTGAATAAGGTTGCCAATCATTGGCATTTTCAAAAGATGTTTGTCGAAAAACATACTTCCAAATTTTGTTTTTGCAAAACGCCATAAAATAATTGGTGGAAGAAGCATTGCGGCGCCAACCAATAATTTATTGCCCATTATAAAATTACTGATCTTTAATGTAAAAGCTGTCATTGGCGGCAGGTCGATTTTAAACTTAACGAACAGCAAGGCTGTCTCTGGGAAAATGTAACCGACATAAAACATAATTGCGAGAAACAGAACGAATAATGTCACCGCAGGTGTTATTAAAGCGCTCCTCAAGTTCTTTTTAAATTCCTGTCTTCTCTCTAAAAATTTAGCTGTTGCTTTATAGATTTCCGCCATGTTGCCGCTTTTAGAAGCTAAGCCCAGCATATATGCAGTAAACTTACCAAAGATGGATTGATACTTCAAAAAAGTGGCTTCGCTGTCAGCTCCTTTTTTAAGATCGTTATTTATTTCTCTGAGAGTTTCTTTGAGAGCTTTGTTTTGAGTATCGTTAATAAGAAGTGTTAAGATTTCACCATAAGCCAATTTTTGGTCTAATAATTCAGCGCTGATTTTTACGAAAGTTACAATTTCGGTTTGGGGAGGCTTTACTCTAAAATCAAACAACTTTCTGTTTACCGAAAGCACACTATAGCCGAGGCGCGATAAGGCATTTTCTACTTCATCTTTTGTGAATGCTTTTTGTTCACCCCTAATAGGTTTTTCGTTCCCCTTTTTTGCTTTGTATAGCCATGAATGTTTTTTCTCAATGTTCTGTATTGTTAACTGATTTTTCTCGGCGAGTCTTTTAATTTTTTTCTTCGCTTCAGCAACAGAATCTGCAGTGAGCGTTCCATTAATGGACTGACCTGTTGATTTTACGGCTGTAAATCTTAATTCTACCATCTTGCTAATCTACTTTTATTTAGAAAATCTCTTAAAGAATATGATTAAAAAGATTTAAGCATACATCTATTTAAAAAATAATACTTTTTATTGTCATAAAAAACGTTTTTGAGAGAATTATCGAAACCAGAAAATTAATATGGCTCTATAGTATTGACAGTTAACTTTTTGTCCCATAGAGATCCCTTCGGGATTTTTTGTGTCGAGCCTGCCCCGCATCTACGGGGATATTTTGAGATAATTATTTTTCCCGTTAGACTTTCCCGCATGGCGGGATGAGCTCAGTCGAACGCTAACGGTTTAATTCTTAATTATTAACTCACCTTACGCAAAATTTATTATTGAATAGTCAGGACCTTTAGAACCAATGAAAATGTCAGTTGTAAAGCGAGATTTATCTCGCTATCTGCGAAAAAGTAATATTTTCAAGGCATTTATGAGCGAAATAAATTTCGCTCTACAATTATTATACAGCCTTTAAAAAGTAAAATTTAACTCTGCGTAAGGTGAGTTAGTAAATAGAAAAAAGGAAATTTATTTTGGAATAAAAATAACCGGAATAATAAAAATTGAACTCAGTAAAAATAGAGTGTCTGCAAAATAGTCCGTTAGCTAACAGATTATTTTGCAGAAACTCTAATGATTATACCACAACATATTAGTTCCGTAGGAACTACCTGTTTGTAGAAATAATTACACCACAACGGTTTATAGTCCCATCGGGACGTCCTGTTTATGATAGTTTTGAAAACAATTTTGTAATACAGTACGCTTTTACGGAGCTTCGTTATTTAATTGTTTATTTTTTCTACCATTCAATTCTAAAGACTTTTCTTTAGAGAATCCATTAGCCAAAGAGATAATAGAAACAGGAATTAGATTAGTATAGAGTTCAAAAACAAAAGGCGGGCAAACCTCGCTTACCCGCCTTCAATTTAAGAAAATTCTCAACGATAACTAATCTTCTTTTTCCGGTCTCCGGTAATTATCGCTCAAAGGTTCCATCTTTAATGAAGGTAAAATCTATTCATAATTTGCTCAACCTTTCTTTCCAATAACCCGGCTTACGTGCTAAGTGGGCAATGGCTACAATAAATGCTTCATCCTCTTTAATCTGGTAAATTACGCCAAAAGGGAATCTATTGGTAAAACATTTTCTTGTATTAGTAGACAACTCAGGAAAAGCTATCGGGTACTTAATAATGCGGCGAATAGTAGAGTAAACTTCATCCAGGAACTCTAAACCCAACTTTCTTTGCTGAGTTTCATAAAAATCAACTGCTTGAAACAGTTCATTGCGCGCTTCCGGATGGAATGTAAATTTTAACGTCAAAGCTTGCTTCTAATTTCTCTGAAAACTTGTTCACCATCTATCGCTTTTATTTTGCCTTCTTCATATTCTTTCACACGCTTTTCCGCTTCCTTTGACCATATGCGGTCCATTTCTTCACTGACCGGAACATTAAGACTACCGAGAAGTTTATCTACTAATTCCGCTCTATCTTCGCGTGGAAGAAGAAATGCTTCTTCCATAAATTTTTTTGCAACTTCGGTCATTTTTATCACCTTACTTAATTTATTTTTTAAAAGTTATCTTTTTCTAAAATCAATTACAATTGCTGAATTAAACGACCTTCAAGGTTGGCAGTTCGCCAACAACAATAACCTTGAAGGTCTGTGATATTATAAAAAGACGGATAATCCCGACTTACCGGGATTACCCGCCTTCAATTTAACAAAATTCCAATTAAAAATTAATTATCAACAACGGTAGATATACCTGTTGATTTTACGGCTGTAAATCTTAATTCTACCATCTTGCTATTTTAAGTTTGTTTAGAGATAAATGTCTTAAATAAGTCACCTTACGCAAAAATTGTAGTGCGAAGCGGTAGCTTCGTAAAAAACATCCGTTAGCTAACGGATTATCGAAGTTTCGCTTCGATTTACAATACAATTTCAGACTTCTGCGTAAGGTGAGTTAAATAATATAGTCAAAAAGATTTAAGCATACATCTATCTAAAAAATAATACTTTTTATTGTTATAAGAAACGTTTTGGTAGAATTATCTAACACACCTTACGCAAAAATGTGGGACAAACTCTATTTAGCCCCCAGAATTAGTAACCAACCTAACGCAGAATTTGTAATACGAAGCGAAGCTTCGTAAAAAATTGGTATTTTTTCGAAGCTTCGCTTCGATCTACAATATAATCCCGCAATGCGGGACAGACTTCTGCGTAAGTTTAGTTTAGTATAATTCTGTGGAATTCAAGGGTGATTCCCCAAAGGGACAAGTTGAGAATCGCCCTAAGGTTTCGTCATTTATGTAAGCCGAATTATTTTTACAAATCAGCGCAAAAAAAAGGCTGGCAGAAGCCAGCCTAAGTTTTAACAAAATAAAAACTTTTTATTCTTAATCAGCGGCTGCAATAGTAATACCGCCTGCACTGGTTACCGTAGCTTTCTTAGCAACCCCGGATTCAGTGCCTGTGCCTGTAAAAACTATTGTTGCGGCTGCTGTAGAAGTAACCACGTAAGTACCATTAGCGTTAGAAGCTAAACCTGATGGCATAGTAAAACCGACAAAGGAATTACCGCCGCCGCCCATTGATGTTGGTTTTTTGTAATAGCTCATAGCCATTGATGCTAAGTTGTTTAAATCACCTATAACAGCATCTGTGTTTGCGCTAATTGCATTAGCCTGGAATAAATTGATTCCTACAACGATGGCGATACCGACTATGATAACGCCAAGAACGATTAAAAGAAGTTGTTGTTGTCCCATACGGACTCCTTATGATTATGTTTGTGAATAAATAAATTAATGAACTATTTCTGTTGTAAAACCATTTGCCGTAACCGTAACATTTACTTCGATAAAATCAGAGCCGGTTACTACTTCATTACCCTGACCGTTTATTACAACATTTTCTGCATTAATTGTAACATTAAATGTGCCATTCTCGGAAGTCTCAAGGTTCTCCGGAAATTGCCATCCGGTAAAACTATTACCGCCGCCGCCAAAGTTTGCCGGCATCCTATAGTACTTAAGCGCCAACTGACCAATAGAGACGCACTCGTTTATTAAAAGATCTCTTTTACTAACAATGGCATTTTCACGGAATAAACTAATTGAAATAGCTATTGCTATTCCAACTATGATAATACTAAGCACAATAAAAATTAATTGTTGTTGTCCCAAGATTTTAAATCAAAATGTTTCTACAAATAATTGCCACTTTATTAGAAAAAATGTGCCATTATTTGTAAGTTTTTAAAAGGGGTGAAATAGGCATATAAAAATTTGCGGTGTAATAATTACGTGTAATTTATACCGGCGAAGTTATAATTACCGATTGAGTGATTATAACTTAAAAAGTGAATCAAAACGAGCTTGTGAGAGCAAAAATCTCATTCTGAGTGGCTTCTTAAAAGTTATACTGCGATTTTGTGGCAAATAAATGCCATTGAAAGCGGCACATATATTGTTTACATACTCTTGATTAATTTTATTCATTTTTGGTTGACTATGAGCGGAACACAAATGTTTTTGGTAATTGGCGCAATTTTTCTTTTTGCGCTGTTGGTTCTAAACGTAAACCGAACGATCCTTCAGTCCGAAGGACAGCAGAGGTCGGCTGAATATATTGTCATGGCTACATCATCTGCACAAAATTTAATGAATGAAATTTCGACTAAAGCTTTTGATGAGGGAACAATTTCATTACCAGTTTACAGTGCCGATATACTAACACTGGAAGAACTCCTCGGCCCGGAAGCCGGAGAAGTTTATGGAAATTGCGGTGAAGACGACGACGACGGTGAAGATGACGACGATGGTGAAGATGATGACGACGGTGAAGATGACGACGACGGTGAAGATGATGACGATGATGGTGAAGATGACAACAACTGCTTTGATGATATTGACGATTACAATCTATTCACAAGATCAGACCCAAACGTACGTGGCGGAACATTTAATCTAAAAGTTTGGGTCAATTATGTAAACGATAATAATTTCGATGTCGTAATGTCCACTAAAACCCGTACCAAAAGGATAAAAATTGCAGTTGAAAATCCGTTTATGGCGGATACTTTATATTTATATAACTATAAATCTTATTAATATGAATCATTTACTAGATATTGCCGGATCTTACATTGTAGGCGGAATTATTTTACTTGCAGTCGTTGGTTTAACGCTGCATTTTTCCAGCCTTTCGCAGGACGTAAAAATGGCTGAAATTACACATAGGTCGTTAACCGATCTTGGAGAAATTATAGAACATGATTTTAACCGTCTTGGTTATCGCGTTGAAAATGGTAATAAAATTACATCAATTAATGCCAATGCAATTTCTTTCCTTTCTGATATTGATAATAATGGGACAATTGATACTATCAGTTATTCAGAAATTACAAATCAAAACGAAAAGTTTTTAAGACGCCGTGTTGCAAATCAAACCAGTTCGGAGTGGCAGATGCAAGTATCAGATTTGCTTATTGAGGGATTTGATTCGAACGGCGCTTCCACTTACACGATTAGTCAGATAAAGAGTGTTGCCGTTACGGTCATGCTCGAAAACGAAAAAGCTGAAGATGCTAATCTCGCCGGTAAAATCTGGAAGAGACAATTTTTTCCTAAAAATTTATGATATTTAACGAGGTTTAATAATGGGCAGAATGCTCTTAATAGTAGTAATGGGTGCTGGAATTATCTTTTCGATAGTCAGTTTAAATATTAATACGAGTAATACTTCTATGATAGGAAATGCCGTAGAAGAGTATGAAAATGTTATGGCTCAAAATTGTGCTTCAAGCGGAATTGATTTTGCCCTTAGAAACCTTTCGGACGATACTACCTGGACGGGCGTAGAAGCCAAATCTCTATCAAACGGCACTTTTACAATAATTGTACAAAATACTTCCGCAAAATATTTTAATGGTCCGGCTGCAGGCATTACGAGAGCCCGATTAATTACTTCGATTGGAACTTATTCAAATTCTGTTGATACTGTAAGAGCGGTTCTTCAACTTCCAAACCCTACCGCCGGTTCAAGCCCTCCTCCTCCGTTTTTAAATTATGCAGTCTGCTCCGGTTCTAATCTTTCAATGAAT
>MNYQ01000131.1 GCA_001873185.1 Ignavibacteria bacterium CG2_30_36_16
TGTTTGCCATTCCGGATGTGCCAAAAGAATTGTCGCTGATTTTAAGTATTAATGCTTCGGGCGGAATCAAACCGGCGTATTGACCTGAATCTATGTTGTAATCGTTTTCAAAAATAACCGCAAAAGATTTTGGCGGAAGTATTGTTCCGAAACCGGCATCTGTAATATTATCGGGAGTGGAATTATAGTAGCGGATTTTAAAACCGGACAGATCAATTGAATTAGTTAAACTTGAATTATATAGTTCAATAAATTCGTTATTGCCGGAGATCGGATTAAACATCACTTCGGAAAAATTTATGCTCGTATCAATTTGAGCGGAGGATATTGAAGTAATTAATAACAATGCTGCCAGAATAAAGTATTTCATGGCTTCAACCCTTAAAGATTATTTGTTAAACAGTGGCGTTATTTCTTCTGTTTGTCTCTTAACTTTTCTCCTGTGTTTCTCATCTTTACGGAAAGGCGATCGTAAATAAAATTAGGCACAAGTTTTAATGACATCGAGCCTATTACAATTGGAAGAGGAAATCTTATCACGCGCTTTTCTTTTTTTATCCCCTCCAAAATAATTTTAGACGCTTTTTTAACATCCATCAACAAAGGCATATAAAAGTTATTTTTCCTGGTCATTGGAGTCCAAACAAAGCCCGGTTTAATTGTTATCACTTTAATATTATCTTTTGATAAATCTACCCGCATGCCTTCAAGAAGAATTGTGGCGGCGGCTTTGCTTGAACTATAAAAAGCATTTTTAGAAAAACCGCGCGCATCTGCAAGACTCGTAACGCCTGCAATTATGCCCCCGTTATTGGCTTTCATCTCTTTAATAAGATGCTCTGCCCAATATATTATTCCAAATAAATTTGTGCCGTAAATATTTTCTGCATCTTCAGATGAAAATTCATCCGGTTTTAATTTTGAATTTGTGCCTGCATTCAATAACGCGATGTCTATTCTGCCCGCTTCTTTTTTTACTTCAGCAAAAACTTTAGAAACATCTTCTTTATCCGACACATCGTTTTGGTACACAAATATTTTTGCCGGTTTTGTTTTTAATTCGGCGCTTAATTGAAGTAGAAGTTCCTTCCGCCGGGCAATTAAAAACAAGCTGCAATTTTCTTCCGCCAAATCTTTTACAAGTTGACAGCCAATTCCACTCGAAGCGCCTGTGATTAAAATATTTTTACCGGTAAAATTCATTTTTTTATCTTATCATACTTAGTTGAACGGGTGAGGCGGGTTCAAAAACATTATAGATAATAATTCCATCACGCGCCGTAACATATAAAATATTATCTCTCAAAATGCTATCATACGGCATCGTACCGCCGAGCACTTTAAGAAATTGCACTTGTGTTAAATCAGCAGTATTCAAAATTTTTATCCCTCCAATACCATCGCACACGTATACAATTTTGTTTTCAACGCTCAAGCCGTAGGGTTCATCCATCAGAACAGATTTAATTAAAGAAGGATTTGATAAATTGGTAATATCAAGAATATGAAGCGCATTTTCACTTGGTCCGCATGCTGAACCATTGCGCAGGGTTACGTATGCGCGGTTATCTTCCACTACAACAGGGTCGCATGCTCGCGCGTGTGTGAACACAGAAATCTGGATTGGATTTTTAGGATCCGAGATGCTGTAAACATACATCCCATTCATTCCGCCGATGAATAAATGATTTCCATAACTGTAGATTGTTTCAATATCCCATCCAACATTAATTTTGGCTTTAAAGGTAGGATAAGAAGGAATTGAAAGATCAAATACGGAGAGATCGGAAGCGTCCACACAGTAAAGATAATTTTTAGCGATGGTAAATCTTGCAAGCGAACCTCCCGTATTTCGTCCGCCATCAAAGGTTGGATAAACGGGCGAGGATTCCTGAGTGCTGCAATTACATCCGGAGTTGCCGCCGTAAACATCGTTGCCCCAAAAGCCGTAATCATACATATAAGATTTTTGAAAAACGTTTTTGATTGTATCAACAATATTGGGTAAAGCAGGATTATAAATATTATAGATGATTAGATCGGCATAGCTATCGGCATACAAGTAGACGTTATTTACTGCAATATCTTTGTTGCCGGTGAGAGATATTGACGAAACATAATTTGGCGACGCGGGATTTGTAATATTATAAAGTTTTATAACCGATTGGCTTTCGCTTTTTAGAAGAAGCGAATCAGTCAAATATATTTTTGATATGTTATTATTAGTTACCTCTGTTCTATATCCAACCGAGAAGAACAGGAGTACGAGCAGCGCAAAAATATAAAATGTTTTTTTCATTTTTAACCCGCGATTTATTAACTCCTAAAATCTACAAACCTTTTATGAGAAAAAAAACAAGAAAAATAGCGACAGGAATTACTAATTGTGCATTTTGAAATTTACTTCGTTCTCCTTTTATGAACATTCATTAAATTAATTTTGATTAAATTATCTTTTCCAAAATGCCGGAGAAAAAAGTATCAGAACAGTAAATAATTCAAGCCTGCCAAGAAGCATTAAAAAACTTAGAAACCACTTCCCTATTACCGGTATGTGCGCAAAATTTGCAACCGGTCCGACGGTGCCTATACCGGGTCCAATATTACCGAGAGAAGTTGCCACAGCTCCGAGAGCGCTTATAAAATCTAAACCGATGAATGACATTATTAAAGAGCCAAGAACAAAAATCAAAATATAGAAAATAAAAAACGCCTGCATGTTTGATATAATTTCAAAACTAACAGATTTACCATTTACTCTAACCGGTATTACTGCCCGCGGATGCACAACGCGTTTTAATTCGAGTAAACTATTTTTAAGCAGAACAAAATGCCTTATTATTTTTATTCCGCCTCCGGTTGACCCGGCACAGCCGCCCACAAAAAGAAGTATAAAGAAAATCATCCTTGAAAAATAAGCCCAGTTTTCGTAATCGCTCGTTACGAATCCTGTTGTTGTTACTAAAGAAACAACATGAAAGAGAGACTGCCTGAACGATTCTTCAAAACTGCGCACATCAAGCGATAGATGTGTTATCATTACGAGTAAAGTTGCAATTAAAATAAAAAGAGAATAAAACCTGAACTCATCATTCGTTTTGAAAAAATCAAAACGGCGGTGCAGCGCATAATAGTGTATTGTAAAGTTAATGCCGGCAAAAAACATAAATAGAATTATAACATACTGAATAAATGGAGAAGCATAATAACCGATACTTGTATTTTTTGTTGAGAATCCGCCGGTTGCCATTGTAGTAAATGAGTGTGTAATGGCATCAAACAAATTCATTCCTCCTAAAAAAAGCAGCAAAGACTCCGCCAATGTTAGAAGAAAATATATTCCCCATAATCGTTTTGCCGTTTCGCGCACACGGGGGTGTATTTTGTCTTTTGTCGGTCCCGGAACTTCGGCAATAAATAACTGCATACCTCCAATACCAAGCAGAGGTAGTAGTGCAAGCGACAGAACGATGATTCCCATTCCGCCAAGCCACTGAGTTAATGAACGCCAGAATAATAATCCGTAGGGCATTGCTTCTATATCGGTTAGTATAGTTGCGCCTGTAGTTGTAAAGCCCGACATTGTTTCGAAGAATGCATCTGTAAAGGAGGGGATTGCACCATGAATAATAAAAGGCAAAGCGCCGAAGAGCGACATAAATATCCAACCGAATGTTACAATAATATAGCCTTCACGTTTTGTCACTTCTTTGGAAGAACGCCCCCGTGTTAAGTACCATGCTGCTGCTCCTACTAATGCCGTTATAAAACTGCTTATTAAAAGTGCGGCGATATCATCGCTCCCATAATAAATTGAGAACGGTATGCCGGTGAGCATGAACATTCCCGTTAAAATTAAGAGGAATCCGATAATATGGAATATTACTTTATAGTTTATCATTGAGGACTGATAAGTATATTAAGCATGAAAAAACTTTTCTACACTTTTAGCTGCTGCAGGCAATAAAAATACAACTACTTTATCATACTCATTAATTTCAGTATCGCCTACAGCAATAAAACTTTGATCGCGTCTTATTACTCCGCCAATAATAGCCTCACGGGGAAAGCCCAGCTGCTTTATTTTTTTCTTTGTAATCGCCGAGCCCGGCTGCGCTATATATTCTAAGACTTCGGCGTCAATACCTTCGAGTGTGGCAATTGCAACAACTTCACCTTTTCGTATGAAGCGGGAGATATTGTTTGCGGCAATAAGTTTTTTGTTGATCAGCGAATCGAGTCCGATGGTTTGGGTGAGGGGTATATAATCTGCTTTGTCCACCAAAGCTATAGTTTTTTTAACGCCAAGATGTTTTGCCATCAGGCATGTGATAATGTTAGTTTCTGCATCTTCAGTTAGCGCAATAAAAGCGTCCATATCAATAATGCCTTCCTGCGCAAGTAAATCAATATCGCGACCATCGCCACGGATTATAAGCGTTTTGCTGAGATGATCGGCAAGTTCAAAACTTTTATCTTCATTTGATTCTATAAGTTTTACAGTCATACTTTCCTGAAGAACTTTTGCAACTTTACGACCGATTTTACCCCCACCCAATATCATTATATTATGAAATGAAAAATTTTCTTTTCCTGCAAGGCGCAAAATATTTTCGATACCGCCTGGAGTTGTAATTACAAAAACCTGATCATTGGGCAGAAACTTATCATTACCGGAAGGGATGATTGTTTTAAAGTTGCGATAGATGGCAACTATTCTAAAGTAAGAAGTATGATATTCGCGGGCAACGTCTACAACTTTTTTATTAATAACCGGTGCGTTCTTATCGAGCTTCAAACCCATAACACTTAGTTTGCCGTTTTCAAATTCGAGTATGTCTGTGGCGGCTGTACGCAGAATTAAATTAACGGTTTCATTAGCTGCAAGTTCTTCAGGATAAATCATAAAATCAATTCCAAGCTCGCTAAAGTTAACTCCACTTTGAGGGTCTAAATACTCATCATTACCGATACGGGCTACGGTTCTGTGCGCACCTAATTTTTTAGCGAGCATAGCGGTAGTCATGTTTACCCCTTCGGAAGAAGTAACTGCGACGAGCAAATCAGCCCGGTTTACTTTAGCTTCATTAAGAATATTGATAGATGTTGATGATCCGTTGATAGTTAGAATATCTGTTACAGACCCAATATAATTTAATCGCTGGCTGTCTGTATCAATCGCAATTATATCGTGCGATTCTGTGGAAAGTTGTTTTGCGAGATGCTGACCAACATCTCCCATACCTGCAATTATGATTCTCATATTCAGCTTTAATTATTAATATGTGCAAAATAAAGGATTTTATTGTGAATATACAAAACAGTTTCTAATCCATTTTGCCGAATCATTGGTGTCCGAAATAATTTTATAGATAGAAATAAATATATAATAGAGTTTCTGCAAAATAAATTTTTCAGGTTAATGTCATTTCGACCGAAGGGAGAAATCTCATGTTCTTAAGAGATTTCTCAGTCTCCCAAAGGGATGCCTTTGGCAGAAGACTCCTTCGAAATGACAGAGAAGCTATTTTGCAGAAACTCTATTTTTATCAAAGGTAAGTTAATTATAATTTGGAAAAAATATTACTGCTTAAAAACAAAACAGA
>MNYQ01000001.1 GCA_001873185.1 Ignavibacteria bacterium CG2_30_36_16
AACAGTCTTGCAAGTGGAACATATATTTATCAACTGCAGGCGGCTGGTAAAATAATGCTTAATAAAAAAATGCTGCTTTTAAAATAGAGTTTCTGAAAAATAAATTTTTCAGGTTAATGTCATTTCGACCGAAGGGAGAAATCTCATGTTCTTAAGAGATTTCTCAGTCTCCCAAAGGGATGCCTTTGGCAGAAGACTCCTTCGAAATGACAGAGAAGCTATTTTGCAGAAACTCTAATAATTACTGAAGTTACGCACTTTGTGATTTCTTAGTGTCTTTGTGACTTGGTGGCAAAAAGAAAGTATAAAAAATGAGCCGCAAAGGCACTAAGTCACCAAGTTTCACTAAGAATATTTTATGAAATTCAACTCATGCGTAACTTCAGATAATTATTAAATTTATTAGTCAGCTTTAAAAGTGATTGCAAAAATTTAATCGCAATTTCCCTCTCACAAACAGAAAAGCAGTTCCGAATGGGCTGCTTCTTTGTTTTCTATCCCAATATTTACCCGGTATTTAAACAAAGTCAATTAATTAACTAAACATCTTGACTCATTTTCTTTTTTCTCAAATCCAAAATTTTTATATTCTCAGGCGAATTAATCAGGTTTTATGAATACTTATAATTATTTAAAAAATGTTATCTCGGCAAAGGGCGCTGCTTATTTAATTTTGCTCGATCCCGATAAATTAAACGAAGATAAGCTCGCTGATTTTATCAGCATATGCAGCCGTTCCGGTGTTGACGGTTTTTTAATCGGCGGCAGCTTGATGATCAACGGCGATATGAGTTCGTTTACAAAACGGTTAAAATCACTGACGGATCTACCGGCAATAATTTTCCCGGGTTCGGTCAATCAGGTAACTCCTACCGCAGATGCTATACTATATCTTTCCGTTATCAGCGGAAGGAATCCGGAACACTTAATCGGTAAACATGTGCTTGCGGCGCCGCTAATAAAAAAAGCTGGTATAGAAGTTCTATCAACCGGTTATATAATAGTTGACAGCGGAAGTATGACTACAGCTCAATACATGAGCGGCAGTTTTCCAATGCCGCGCAATAAACCGGAAATAGCCGCTGCAACAGCGCTTGCCGCAGAATTTATGGGTATGAAATTCATTTATCTCGAAGCAGGTTCCGGCGCAGAATTGACCGTTCCGGATGAAATGGTTAAAGCGGTTTCGTCTTTCTGCTCAATCCCTATTATTGTTGGTGGAGGAATAAAATCTCCTGACGTTGCCAGAAATAAAGTGAAAAACGGAGCGGGAATAATTGTAACCGGTAATTTTTTCGAGAACGAAAACAACTGGCATTTAATAAAAGATTTTGCTTCGGCAGTGCATGTAAAAAAATCGTCTTTGGTTTAATAAAAACTTAATTTAATAGAGAAAACAAATTGAATAAAAAACAGTTTATATCCGACTCTCTTGCCGAGAGCGCAGAAACAAAAAAGAAAATTGCACAGGGGTGTTTAACTGATATTTTAATTTCAGCCGATACTCTAGCCGAAGCATTCAAAAAAGGTAAGAAACTGCTTCTATGCGGAAACGGCGGAAGCGCCGCAGATTGCCAGCATATTGCCGCCGAGTTTGTAATTCGTCTTGGCCACAAAATACAGCGCCCCGCATTGCCCGCAATAGCATTAACAACCGATACATCAAATCTTACAGCGGGCGGTAACGATATTGGTTTTGAAAATGTATTTGCGCGCAGCGTTGAAGGGCTTGGCAGCGAAGGTGATATTTTACTTGCAATCTCAACAAGCGGAAATTCGCCAAACGTTATAAAAGCTGTAGAAAAAGCGCATGAAAAAAAGATGAAGGTAATAGGATTCCTAGGCGGCACGGGGGGGAAATTAAAATCTATGGTTGATATGCCGGTTGTAATTCCGTCCTCGAACACCCAGCGCATTCAGGAAGGACATATTACCGTTGCGCATATTATATGCGAGCTTGTTGAAGAAGAATTATTTGGTGAAAAATAAGTTTCTATGCCCAAAGTATAGTTTTGGCGAAAAATTTTAATTTAACCGAAAACAAAATAATTAACAGTTAATGAATGTATAATCGATGTCATTAAATTGAGGCATACTGTAGCGCCCACCTGCACCGATAGATTTTTTTGAACTTTTTACTTTCTACTTTTTTCTTACAACTTGTTGCGCCATGTATTCATTAACTTGATTTGAGCAAGTAAATTTAATTTTAAAAAATAATCCATGAGAAAATATTGGAAGTTGATGTTTTAATTATCGGCGGCGGCACTTCAGGCACGGCGGCAGGAATTCAGTCGGCAAGATTGGGAGTTGAAACTTTAATAATTGAAGAAACACCCTGGCTTGGAGGGATGATAACATCCGCAGGAGTTTCGGCATTTGATGGAAATAAATATGCCGTGGGAGGGGGTATTTTTGGCGAGTTGCGAAAAATGCTTGAGGATTATTACGGCGGCGCTGAAAAAACATTTACAGGCTGGATAAGCTTAACTTGCTTTGAGCCAAAAATTGGCAAAAAGTTTTTACATCGGCTTGCAAAAAACGAATCGCATTTAACCGTCTGGTATGAATCATCAATAGTGGAGGTTTACAAAGAGAAAAATAAAGTGACCGGCGCATTAATAAAATTAAAAAACGGCAGCAGGGTTAAAGTAAATTGTAAAATACTAATTGAATCTACCGAGTTTGGAGACGTGCTGCAATTGGCTGGAATTCCGTACCGCCTCGGCAGAGATGCTAAAAGTTCAACGGGTGAACCAGATGCACCCGATATTGCCGATGATGAAATTCAGGATATGACTTTCTGCGCGATATTGAAGAAATATGAAACCGACGCGCCGCCTGTAAAAGCTCCGGATGGTTTTGATTTTTCAATTTTCAAAAATTCCACTTCTGTTGATTCCGATACAAACGATGAGAATTATTTAAATCATAAACTCCATAATTGGGATAGCTTTATTTCGTATGCCGCTCTTCCCAACGGTAAATATCTTCTCAATTGGCCTTTCCGCTCTAACGATTATTACAATACATGCCGCGAAATTTACGAGAAACCGTCTTCACGAGCTTACCATTATTCAAAGGCAAAGGAGCTTACATTAGCATATATCAATTATATTCAAACTACACTTGGTCATCCCGAGTGGGGGCTTGCAACCGATGAATTTCCTACCCCCGATTTTCTTCCTTTCATTCCTTACGTAAGGGAAAGTCGGAGAATGAAAGGTGTTTATTTAATGGTTGAAAAAGATGTAATACCAGCCGAAGGTTCTTTTCGCCCACCGCTATTGAGCGATGGAATAGCGGTAGGCGATTATTTCCTCGATCATCACCACAGCAGTTTTTTTAAGGGAGCAGAAAAACGCCTTGAAGAAAAACTCCCGCATAATGCGCCGTTCCAAATATCTTACGGGTCCCTAATTCCGGATGAAGTTGACGGTTTTATTGCGGCTGAAAAAAGCATTTCGGTTTCTCACATCGTAAACGGATGCAGCCGTCTACAACCGGTTGTTATGCTTATAGGACAAGCGGCAGGAACTGCGGCGGCTATTTCTGTTAAACACAATATTGAACCGAGAAATATAAATATAGGGGAACTCCAGAATGTGTTAGTGAAATCAGGATGTCAGATTTATCCCTACAAAGACGTTTATAATTCTCATCCTGCGTTTGACGCTGTACAGCGGCTTGCAATAAATGGATTGATAATAGACGAACCCGATTTTGAATTTAAGCCGGAAAAAGCCGTAACTTCCGCTGAAGCGAATGATTGGATAAATAGGTTGGAAATCGATTTGAGAAATGAAGAGCTTCTCGGATTGACGAGAGCCGGCGCATTTGTAAAAATCTTTTCTTCACTAAAAAATATAGACACTAATCGGTGAATGCTCTACCGGATAGTAGATCTTGCTGCAATAATTTATCAAACCAAATATTTGATAATTACGAACCCGCCGATCAATAATACCGTAAATCCTATTGCAAGCCAGTTAAAATATTTATCTATAAAACCATGTATCTGAGGACCAAAACGCCAGATGAGATACGCGACTAAAAAAAACCGTGCACCGCGGCTAATAATAGAAGCAATAACAAACATTGGCAGATTAATGTAAAATGCGCCAGCCGAAATTGTAAAAACTTTATACGGCAGCGGAGTAAATCCCGCAGTAAAAATTATCCAGAAATCATATTCGGAATACATGTGCTGGATTTGTTCAAAAACTTCCGGCTTAAAACCGGGAACATTGTTAAAGAAAAACATAGCGACTGATGAAAATTCATTCGGCGATGACCACCAAACAAAATAACCAATCGAATATCCTAGCAGCGCGCCAAGTATTGAGGCAACAGTACAAACACCGGCATAATTAAAAGCTTTAACTCTTGCGCCAAGAACAAGTGCAATTAAAAGCGCATCCGGCGGAATAGGGAAAAATGATGATTCCGCAAACGCTAAAAAAAACAATGCAATTGCGCCGTATGGAGTTTGTGCCCAGTGTAGAACCCAGTCGTAAAGTCTTCTTAATATTTTCATCAACCTTGCTGTTTTAATTTTGGAAGCCAAACTTAGCAAAAATAATTTTGTATTAGAAGAAAGAAAAATTTAATTTTTGGGTGAAAATAAAATTATGGTTATCATGGAAACACAAAAATCTACACGGCTTCTTTCTCTTGATGTATTTCGGGGTATAACAATTGCTTTAATGATCCTTGTAAACAACCCCGGAACGTGGGGTTCTATTTATTCACCCTTAAAACACGCTGAATGGAACGGGTGCACTCCAACCGACTTAGTTTTTCCCTTCTTCCTTTTTATTGTTGGCGTTGCAATTACCTATTCACTTTTAAAAAGAAAGGAAAGAGGTGATAGTCAGGTTAAACTTGTGCTGCAAATTTTTAGACGCGCTGCAATGTTATTTTTGCTCGGGTTAATTCTTCAAGGCTTTCCATATTACGATTTATCAACTATTAGAATACCCGGCGTACTACAGAGGATAGCGGTAGTTTATTTTTTCGCCTCTTTAATTTTTTTGAGGGGGAGTATTAAAACTATTTCTATTGTGGCTGTTGCGTTATTAATTTTTTACTGGCTTGCTATGACTCTTATCCCGGTTCCCGGTGTGGGTTATGCTAACCTTGAACCGACAACCAATCTTGCAGCCTGGATAGATAGAAATCTGCTTTACGGACACCTTTGGAGCGCTACAAAAGTTTGGGATCCGGAAGGAATATTCAGTACAATCCCGGCAATTTCAACCGCACTATTCGGCATTCTAACGGGGTATTGGCTGCGCAAAAAAATGGACGACACAACCAAAGTTGTTTGGATGTTTATCTTCGGAAGCGTTGGAATGCTGCTTGGCTACATCTGGGATTTCTGGTTTCCAATCGGTAAAAATCTTTGGACAAGTTCTTATGTTGTTTATACCGCAGGGCTCGCTCTTCACTTCCTTGCTTTTTGCTACTGGTTCATAGATGTTAAAGGTATTAAGTGGTGGACGAAACCCTTTGTGGTTTACGGCTTGAATGCAATAACAGTTTTCTTCGCTTCAGGAATAATCGGAAGACTCCTCACTCTTATTAAAATTACAAACGCTGCCGGTGAAGAAGTTGCGCTAAAAACATATATATTCGAAAACTTTTTTCACTCATGGTTAAGTACAATTAATGCATCTCTTGCTTATGCGCTTGTGTATGTAATAATCTGGCTCGGCTTGATGTGGATTTTGTACGCAAAAAAAATCTTTCTTAAAGTTTAGAACTTAAAAAATTAATTTTCTTTGATTGCATGAACTACGGTTTCGGCATGTTCATGCAATCCGGTTTACAATTTTAACAATTCGGGTAAAATCAAAAGGATGTTTAATTTGCAAAAAAATAATCTAAAACAGTGCGGTTATTTTATATGAAGATAATCCGCCAGCCCGAATATAACAAGTATTCTAAATTACCGCTCGAATACATTCTCTTTATTCCCACACATAACAGATTTAATTATGAATGATTTTATATTCAAACCTTTCGAAAAAATGACCGATGAAGATTATGCGCGCATCGGATTCAAATCAGGATTGGAAATCCATCAACAGCTATTGACCGATAAAAAATTATTCTGCCGATGCCCAGCCCGCAAATACACAAAACAATACGATGCAGAAATTTTACGACATATGCGCCCCACGCTTTCCGAACTTGGCGAGTATGACGGCACTGCATTGATGGAATTCAAAACTAAAAAAGATATTATTTACAGAATTAAAAGGGAGAGTGTTTGCACTTACGAAATGGACGATACTCCGCCGTTTTTGATAAACGAAGATGCGCTTGATATAGCTCTTCAAACCGGGATGTTGTTCAACTGCAAAATTGTTGATGAACTTCATATTGCAAGAAAACAGTATCTTGATGGAAGCATCCCCACCGGCTTCCAGCGCACCGCTATCTATGCGCTTGATGGATTTGTTCCATACAAAAATCGAAATGTGGAAATTATCCAAATGTCAATTGAAGAAGATGCGTGCCGCGAAGTAAGCGATGTAGGACATACAAGAATTTATGTTACCGACCGCCTTGGAATGCCGCTCATCGAAACGGTTACCGGACCGGACATGCTTACTCCAAATGAAGCGGCGGACATTGCAGTTATATGCAGTAAAGTTGTTCGAAGTACAGGAAAGGTGAGAAGAGGTATCGGCGCTGCACGAGAGGACGTTAACGTTAGCGTAAAAGGAGGAACGCGTATCGAAATAAAAGGTGTTCCCCGAATACCGGACATCCCTTTGTTAACTTATAATGAAGCGATGCGGCAATGGAATTTATTAAGACTTCGTGAGGAGTTGAAGAAGAGAGGAATAACCGCAGATTCATTCAAGGCTGATTCTTTCGACATCACGACTTTGATTAAAATCCCTCACTACACTCCTTTAAGAGAAGCGGTTGAAGAAGGATTAAAAATTAAATGCGTAGTATTAAGAGGCTTTAAAGATTTGCTTCACTGGCAAACACAAACTGACACATATTTTTCAAGAGAAATTTCCGACCGTGTGAGAGTGATTGCATGCTTAACAAAAATACCAAACATTATTCACTCTGACAGTAAAGGCGATACTCTAACAAGTTTCGAATGGCAAAAAATAAAAAAGGCTTCCGGCTCTTCCGACAAAGATACAATGGTTATTGTTTGGGGAGATGAACGTGATACCGAAACCGCAGTAAAGGAAATTATAATCCGTGCTAGGGAGGCTGCTATTGGTGTGCCTTCGGAAACCAGACAGGCGCTTAGTGATGGCACAAACGGGTTTGAACGAATACTGCCGGGAGCAGACAGAATGTACCCGGATACAGATCTTCCTCCGCATGAGATAACTGAAGAAAGAATTCAAGCGCTTCGATCATCTCTTCCCGCTCAATTTTGGATGCGCGAAGAAAAATATAAAAAACTTAAAGTGCCCGCCGATGTTTTAAGCGAGTTGTCAATCTCAAAATTTGCAGCAATGTTTGAAGATGCCGTTGAAAAAAATATCGACCCTGTGTTTGCTTCGGTTGTTTTAATTCATTACCCCAAAAGATTAAAAAAGGAAGGTGTTGATATATCAAAAATAAATGATGATACATTTAAACAACTGTTCAATTTTTTAGCTGAAGAAAAAATAATTAAAGAAGCGGTTTATCCTCTTTTAATAATATCTTCTTCAAGGCAGCTTACGGAAAAAGAACTGCCGCAAATTTGCACGTCCGAAGAAATTAAAAGAACAATAAGCGAATCTATTTCAAAGTTTAATTCTTTAAATATTTCAGTTACTGAAAAGAAAAAAAATGTATTGATGGGAATAGTAATGAAAAGATTGCGGGGAAGAGTTGAAGGAAAAATTGTTGCCGCTAATATTAACCATATTTTAGAGGAAGTAGAATAATGAACAACAACGGAGACTTCAAAGGTTATAAAGGCGAGGCGCTTGCAGCTTTAAAAAATTTTAACGCGCCCGTTTGGAGCGATGTAGAAATTAAAACGGAAAAAGGAGGCTACAAAGGAATAATACTTCCCCGTTCGGAAACGGCAGATCAATTTCACATAGTCTTAAAACTACGATCCGGTTATAATATCGGTGTGGCTGCGAAATATATAAAGGAAATAAAAACTACAGGCTCAAAAGAGGCGCATTATAAAATTCCCGAAAAAGAATTTCCATACGACCCGGTAAAACCGCGTGTAAAATTATTCGGTACAGGCGGCACAATAGCAAGCAGATTGGATTACCGAACCGGCGCTGTTATCCCAGCTTTTTCACCCGGCGAACTTTATGGTTCTGTTCCCGAACTTGCCGATTACTGCAATCTCGAAACCGAAAAACTTTACGGAGTATTCAGTGAGAACATGGGTCCCGAACAATGGATTGGAACCGCTCTGGCAATCGGCAGAGAAATTGAAAAAGGTGTTCAGGGAATTGTGATCGGTCACGGTACGGATGTTATGCACCATACGGCGGCGATGCTTTCGTTCATGGTTCAAAATACACCTGTGCCCATAGTAATGGTTGGCTCGCAGCGTTCGAGCGACCGCCCTTCTTCCGATGCCGCGCTTAATTTAATTCACGCTGTAAAAACTGCCGCTGAAAGTGACATTGCCGAAGTTATGGTTTGTATGTTCGGTCCAACAAGCGATGAATACGGACTGCTTCACCGCGGCACGCGTGTGCGAAAAATGCACTCAAGTTACCGTTCTACTTTTAGAACCATTGGCGATATTCCTATTGCACAGGTTAGCCGCGAAAAAATAACCCCGCTTCGGGAAGATTATAAAAAACGCCGGCTCGATAAAAACGTAATAGTAAATACTTCATTCGAAGAAAAAGTTAGCATCGTTTATTATTACCCGAACATGAAACCGGATATAATTGATTCGCTCGTTGATAACGGTTACAAAGGAATTGTTATTGCCGGCACCGGGCTTGGGCATGTAAACAAACCTGTTTACCCCGCTTTAAAACGGGCTCATGAGAAAGGCGTTGCAGTATATATGACAGTGCAAACGCTCTGGGGATACGTGCAAATGTATGTTTACGATACCGGTCGGGATATGATGGAGCTTGGCGTTGTTCCCGGTGAAAATATGCTTCCGGAAGTTGCTTACATGAAACTCTGCTGGGCGCTCGGGCAAACGAATGATTTAGAAAAAGTAAAAGAAATAATGCTTACGCCTATTGCCGGTGAAATTACCGAACGGGAACCAAGTAACGGTTATTTAATTTTTCAGGGCGGCATTCCGGAAGTGGAAGAATTTATAAGCAAGTACAGGAAGTAATTTTGAATTTTGTCCGTTAGCTAACGGATGAGGAACTTGGGTCGAGCATAAAACTTTTTAGCAGCCCGTTTGTTGTCTCGGACGAAAATTCCTAATGGTAAAGCTGGGTTTATTCTAAACTGGACAATTCTTTTGCGAGCTGTAGAGGCAGAAAAAACCTATTTGGGTTCAAAGAATAGCTGTCCGTTAGCTAATCTGTTAGTTAACGAACAATGACAGTATAGTAATGCCATTAAAGAATCGATGCCAACTTTGTTTACTAAACTTTGATTGACCGCGTGCCGCGACAAATTTGTTTCTCAGCATGTATTTATAAGAAAAAGAAAGCATCATAACTTTGCGCGATTATTTCCCTCATCACTTACATAAAAAATCTGTATATTTACAACTCAAAATTTTAACCAATCGGAATGTAATTTGTTACAAGATAAAATTTTAGTTACCGCTGCGCTTCCATACGCAAACGGACCAATCCATCTCGGGCACCTTAGCGGTGCTTACCTGCCTGCGGATATCTACACAAGATACCAGAGATTAAAAGGGAGAGATATAATTTTTATTTGCGGCAGCGACGAACACGGCGTGCCCATTACAATAAGCGCTGACAAAGAAAAAGTTAATCCGAATGTAATAATTGACCGGTACCACGAAATAAATAAAAAAGCCTTCAAACAGTTCGGGATGAGTTTCGATATTTACTCCCGTACCAGCATTCCGATACATCACGAAACCGCCAAAGAGTTTTTTCTTGAATTTTATAACCGCGGACTTCTGAGCGAAAAAAAGACGCTTCAATTTTTTGATGAAAAAGTTAAAATGTTTTTGCCCGACCGATATGTTGAAGGCACATGCCCTAAATGCGGATACGAAGAAGCCCGCAGTGACGAATGCGAAAACTGCGGCGCGCCATACGAGCCGTCCGAGTTGAAAAACCCCAAAAGCAAAATTACCGGACAAACACCGGTGCTTAAAGAAACATCCCACTGGTATTTTCCGCTTGGTAATTACCAACGGCGGCTTGAAGAATATGTTTCAGAAATGAATGAGAAGTTTGGCTGGAAAGAAAATGTTCTAAATCAATGCCGCAGCTGGTTTAAGGATGGATTAAAGGACAGAGCATATACCCGCGACCTTGATTGGGGCGTTGCAGTTCCTCTGCCCGATGCAAAAGGAAAGGTGCTTTATGTTTGGTTCGAAGCCGTACTTGGATACATTTCCGCAACAAAGGAGTTGTCGAAACAGCGTGGAGATGAAAATTTATGGAAAGATTACTGGCAGGACGAACACACAAAATATGTGGCGTTCATAGGTAAAGACAATATCGTATTTCATACAATAATTTTTCCTGCGATGCTTATGGCATGGAATGACGGAAAGAATGATAAATATGTTCTTCCGCAAAATGTGCCCGCAAATGAGTTCTTGAATTTTGAAGGAAAGAAATTTTCCAAGAGCCGCAATTGGGGCATTGATGTGATTGATTTTCTTGAGCAGTTTCCGGCAGATTCGCTAAGATATACACTTGCCGCAAATCTTCCGGAAAACCGTGATACCGATTTTTATTGGAAAGAGTTTCAGATGCGGCATAACAGCGAGCTGGCTGATATTCTCGGTAACTTCGTTAATCGAACGTTAACTTTTGTGCACAAGCATTTTGACGGCAAAGTACCTGCACGAAGCAAAGTCGAAACTATTGATACGGAGATGCTTGAACTTCTAAAATCTTTTCCCTTTAAAATCTCGGAACTGTTTGAAAAATATAAATTAAGAGACGGCGTTTCTGAAATGATGAATCTTGCACGCGCCGGCAATAAATATTTTAACGATTCCGAACCATGGAAAACAATAAAAAATGATAAAGAAAAATGCGCCGCAACAATTAACATCTGTTTAAACATGATTTATACTCTTGCAGAAGTAATTTCGCCTGTTATTCCGAATGCGAGTGAAAAAATATTTAAAATGTTAAATAGCGGAATTGTAAAATGGGACGACTGCGCAAACGCCGATTTGCCTGAAGGTCATCAATTAAATAACGCAGAAATACTTTTTGCAAAAATAGAAGATCCGGTTATTGAACAACAGATTGCAAAACTTAATGTCTCAGCTCCGGTTCAAAAGCCTGAACTTCAACCGCAAATTTCTATTGATGATTTTATGAAAATTGAACTTCGCACAGCCCGCATTATTGAAGCTGAACGAGTAAAAAAAAGCGATAAACTGATCAAGCTAAAAGTGGACCTTGGTTTTGAACAGCGGCAGGTAATCGCAGGCATTGGTAAAAGTTTTGAACCCGAAGAATTAATTAATAAAAAAGTTGTGGTTGCAGCTAATTTAAAGCCGGCTAAACTTATGGGGCTTGAATCTCAGGGGATGATTCTTGCTGTTGAAAAGGAAGACGGTAGTTTTAGTCTTCTAACGTTTGATGAAAAAGTGAATAATGGCACAAGAGCCAAATAAGCAAAAATAATTAGGAATATTACTATGAAAATATTTATCTCTTTCTTTCTTTTATCTCTATTAACTTTTGCGCAAACACCGGTTGAAAAATTTACAGCTCAGGCTAATGCAAAGTTTAATAACGATCCGGCTGAAAAGCAGCTTGTTTGGATTTACTTGGCAGATAAAGCAAATGCTCTACAAAAATATTTTGACGAGCCATTAACTGTGGTAAGTGAAAAATCATTAAATAGAAGAAGCAAATATCTTTCACAAAACAGTTTGATTGATTTTACTGATTTGCCTGTTCATCAAAATTATATTAATGAATTGGTGAGTCTCGGCTTTAAGCTAAAGCAGCTTTCACGATGGTTTAATGCTGTAAGCGGCTACGTTGATTCACATACAGCAAAAAAAATAGCTTCGCTTCAGTTTGTTAAAAAAATTGATCTCGTTGCAAAACTCAGAAAAGAATATGAGTCTGTAAATACACTCGAAAAAAATTCACCCGATTTAATTACTCAGCCGGAGGGTGTACATACATTCAACTATGGAAACAGTTTTACACAGCTTAATCAAATAAATGTACCCGCACTGCACGACCTTGGATATAATGCGCAGGGTATTACTATCGGCGTTTTTGATGCAGGGTTCAGTCTGCTTGCTCACGAAGTTTTTAATAATATGAATATTATCGCCGCATGGGATTTTGTTAATAATGATCCTGACGTTGGCAATGGTAATGATATGGGTTCCGGCAGTCACGGCACTAACACCTTATCAACCATAGGCGGATTTAAAGAGGGTAAACTCATCGGTCCCGCATTTGCAGCAAGCTACATTCTTGCGAAGACTGAAAATACTGACAGCGAAACTCCGGTTGAAGAAGACAATTGGATTGCCGCCATAGAATGGGCAGACAGCATTGGTGTTGACTTAACATCTACTTCTCTCGGATATCTTACTTATGACTATCCATTTGTAGGTTACACGTGGCAAAATATGGATGGCAACACCGCCCCCATAACAATAGCAGCCGATCTTGCCGTAAAAAAAGGTATCGCAGTTTTTAATTCAGCAGGTAATGAAGGCTATCATGCAACACATAACACACTTGGAGCGCCAGCAGACGGTGACAGTGTGGTTGCGGTCGGAGCGGTTACATCATCCGGAACGAGGACTTCATTCAGTTCTGTTGGTAATACGCCCGATGAACGAATAAAACCGGATATCATGGCGATGGGCTCATCTGTTGTCGTTGCAAGTTCATTTAATTCAACAGGATATTCTACCAGCAGCGGAACGTCCTTCAGCTGCCCGCTTGCAGCAGGCGCCGCAGCAGTGTTACTCGGCATTTATCCAAACCTTACGCCAATTGAATTACGAACAGCCCTGACTTCAACCGCAAGTAACAGCCAAACGCCTAACCGCGAATATGGTTTTGGAATTATAAACGTTCTCGCAGCCTATCAAAATTTACCTACTCCGGTTGAACTTGTTTCGTTTACAGCATCTTTAAATAACAACAGCGTTGAATTAAAATGGACGACAGCATCGGAGAAAAATAATTTTGGTTTTGAAATTGAAAAAGCTGTTCAGGGCAAAGAAGATTGGGTAACCGTCGGATTTATAAAGGGGAAAGGAACAACAACGCATCCGCAAGTTTATAATTTTATTGACGAGCAGATGAGCCCGGGAAATTTCTATTACAGATTAAGGCAGGTGGATTTAGACGGTTCTTTCAATTATTCAAATGTTGTGGAAGTTAACTTTAATGCTCCTTCGGAATTTAAATTGAAGCAGAATTATCCAAATCCTTTTAATCCCGGAACAATTATTTCATTCCAGCTCCCGGAAAATACTCATGTTAAATTAACGGTTTTTAATTTACTCGGGCAGAAAATTATTGTCCTTGCAGATCAAGTTATGGAAGAGGGAGAACATCAAATAAAATTTTCAGCAGGCAGCAGTTTGCCAGGCGGCATTTATTTTGCCGAATTAACTGCTTCGGGGAAGAAGAGTGTCATCAAGATGAATTTATTAAAATAAATAAAAACTTGATGTTGTTAAGAAAAAATGATAACGCTCTGGATCAAACAAATTGGCTTTTTCAGGTTTAATTTACCTTGATTTTCAGGGCGTCTATCAGTAAAATTATCAGCCAAATAATCAATAATTATATTTAGGGAGACAATTCTATGTTTCTAAAGTTAAGTGTATTACTTTCGATTTTACTTACGTTCATTCTAACTTCATGTTCGCCCGAACATTCTAAAATAGTGCTCGCAGAATATGGCGACCGCCAAATTACAATGGGTGAGTTTGAAAACGTTTATGCTAAAAATGTCGGCGGAATTGAAAAAGCAAAAGAAGACAGCCTGGAAAGAATGCGGAGTTTTCTTGAGCTGTATACAAATTTCAAAATGAAATTACGGGATGCTGAAGTTCGCGGATATGAGAACGACACAGCATTAAAAGATGAACTGCTTGACTATAAGAAAAAAGTTGGCGTTACTTATATTCTTGAAAAAGAATTGGTTGAGCCGGGAATAAAAGATTTATTTAACAAGCGAAAATTGGAATTAAGAGTCAGCCATTTAATGATACGCCCGGACAGCACCGGAATGGAAGGCGCTCAGAAATCTGCTCAGGCGATACTTGATAGTATTAAGAACGGAGCGGATTTTGTTGCGATGGTAAAAACTCACTCCCAGGATGCATATTCAAAACCTGGCGGCGGCGATATTTTTTATATTACCGGAGGTCAACTTCCTTTTGAATTTGAAGACGCTTCGTACAAAACAAATGTTGGCGAAGTGTACCCCGAAGTTGTTATGACTAAATATGGCGCCCACATCATAAAAGTTACAGAAAAGAAAGAAAGAATACCCAAGATTAAAGCCAGTCATATTCTTGTTGCTTTTCAAAATGAAAGCGGTCCGGTAGATACATCCGCAGCAAAGGCTAAAGTAGATTCTATTTTAGCACAGATTAAAAACGGTGCAGACTTTGCCGAACTTGCAGCTCATTACTCTGATGATCCCGGCTCAAAATCAAAAGGCGGAGATCTTGGCTACTTTGAACGAAGAATGATGGTTAAAGAATTTGACGAAGTAGCTTTTAATCTTCAAGTTGGCGAGGTTTCGGATGTTGTTCGCACAAATTATGGCTTCCATATTATAAAAATTACAGACAGACAACAACCTCCTACTTACGAAGAGGACAAAGAGGAACTGAAAAAAATATTTAAGCAGACACGGTATCAAACAGAATATGATTCTCTTGTCGCAAGTTTAAAATACAAGTATAATTTTTCTGTTAACGAAACTACTTTGAATCAAATTGGCGGTTATAGCGATACACTGAAAGTTGGCACCGATAATCCGAATTTTCCGCAGTTCAAAGAAAGTGTTTTATATACTTTTGCTAATCAATCGGTTACAGCAGGAAACTTTTATGAAAAAATGTCCACCACAACTGAATTTGTAAATAAACAAATTAATATCGATTTACTTCGAAATGCGATTAACAAACTTAGTGCGGACGATGTTCTTGAAGAGGAAGCTTTGAATCTTGAGAAACGCGATTTTGCTTTTGCCTCGTTGATGGACGATTACCAAAACGGAATTTACATTTTCAAACTTCAAGAAGACGAAGTATGGAATAAGATTGAGATAGACAGCGTGAAACTGAAAGCGTTTTATGAAGAGACAAAAGAAAATTACATATGGCAGGATAGAGTTGATTTCAGTGAAATGTTTTCACGTAAAGATTCTTTAGCTAACTATTACTATGCGCTTCTTCAAGCCGGAGAGAATTTTGATTCTGCTGCAGTTAAATATACCGAACGTCCCGGTTTCAAAGAAAAAGCCGGCAGCTTCGGTTTGCAGGATGCTAAGAGCACTCAGCAGGCAGTCGCTGCAGATAATTTAAAAAATCCGGGTGATTATTCGGCGCCGTTTCAAACTCCGGGCGGATGGTCAATTGTAAAACTAAACTCGAAAGAGTCTTCACGGATAAAAACTTTTGAAGAGGCAAAAGCAGAAGTTTCCGGCGCATTCCAGGAATCGGAAAGCAAGCGGCTCGAGAAAGAATATGTCGAAAGTTTAACAAAACGTTATCAGCCCCAAATTCATTACGATGAACTTACAAAAGCTTTTATTGAAAAATAAATTTACCTGGTTTTTATTTGCCGCGCTTGCTCTATCGGGGTGCGGCAAAGACAAACCTCAAACCAACTATGCCGCACGTGTAAACGATGCATATCTTGGCAAAGCTGAACTAAAAGAGATGAGCGATACTTCACTCGGTTATAACTTTTATACTAATGAAATAATTCGCAAATGGGTTCATCGGGAACTTCTTTACCAGCAAGCAGTTTCCGAAGGGATTGTTGACGAAGAAAAATTTAACCGGCTTTTAGAAAACGCGAAGAAAGAACTTGCCGCTGCGCTTCTTCTTGAGCAAAAGTTTGATGAAGAAAAATTTTCTTACGAGGAAAAGGATATTGTTTCTTATTTTGAATCTAACAAAGAAAATTTCAAACTTCTTTATGATTCTTATTTAATTAATCTTATATTTTTTAGTGATGAAGACAAAGCCATTCAATTCAGAAGTACGGTGATAGAAAGCGATTGGTCAAAATCATTCAACGTTTTTACGGGAGATTCATCGATAATTGAAAATAAAACCGCAATTCTTGTAACTGAAAAAGAACTGCATCCGGCGGCTCTTTTACGTGTTGTAAAAGAACTTTACCCGAAAGAAGTTAGTATAGTGCTAAACAATAGACGTGAGGAATACACTCTTGTACAACTTCTCGAAAATTACAAAGCGTATTCTATTCCGCCGTTAGCATTAATAAAAAAAGAAGTTGAAACAAGTTTTCGCGCGGAACAAAAAGAAAAATTTGTGGAACAGTTCATTAAAGAACTTTATTCCGAAAATGAAATTGAAGTTAAAAAGTTAGGTGATAAATGAAATTTAAAATAATGATTCTTTCCTTATTGCTCGGCACTACTTTTTATGCACAGGAAGTGATAGACAAAGTTGCTGCCGTAGTGGACAACGAAATTGTTATGTTAAGCGAATTAAACTTTCAAACAAATTTGTTTGCGGCACAGCGGCAGTTAGACCCCAATACACCGGGACTAAAGGAAAAAATATTAAACTCTATTATTGAAGAAAAACTTGTTCTTGCGCAGGCAGAATTAGATTCAATTATGGTTAGTGAAGACGAGGTTGAGCAGCGTCTTGATTATCAAATTGAACTGTTCAAACAGCAATATGGTTCAAAAGAAAGAGTCGAACAAATATATGGAATGAGCATCGAAAGAATTAAAAGAGAATCGCGCGACGAAGTAAGAAAGCAACTGATGATACAGAAACTGCGCGAAAAGAAATTTGCTTTTACGGAAGCAACACGCCGGGAAGTAGAGCAATTTTTTGAGCAATTTAAAGACAGCATTGGCGTCATCCCGGAGAAAGTTGATATATACCACATTTATAAAAATCCAAAGACATCCACAGAAGCAAAATTACAGTTTAAACAAAAGGCGCTTTCGCTTATCGATTCACTTAAAGCCGGAGCCGATTTCGAAACACTTGCACGAAAGTATTCTGATGATCCGGGCAGCGCTTCCGCCGGCGGCGACCTTGGATTTGTCAAGCGTGGCGTTTTCTATCCGGAGTTTGAATCTGCTGCTTTTGCTTTGAAAGAAGGCGAACTTTCGGGAGCTGTGGAATCGCCAGTGGGATTTCACGTCATCCAGCTTCTCGAAAAACGGGGCGAATCAATTCACGCCCGTCATATTCTTATTAAAATAAAAACCGACGAAGATGCCGACTTAAGGGCAATAGAATTTTTAAGCGAAGTGAGGGACAGTATTTTAAATGAAACCGGAACATTTTCCGACTACGCAAAAAAATATAGTGAAGATGAAGACACAAAAGCTTTTGGCGGACAGCTTGGCAATTATTATTTAAACCAGTTGGATAAAGCTTTACTTGATGCAGTATCCAAATTAAAAGAAGGCGAAATAAGCTTTCCGCGCCGAATAGATTACGGACAGGGGAATTATGGCTATCATTTAGTGTATATTAAAAAAAGAGTTCCGCAGCATAAAGCAGAGCTTGAAAAAGATTATACGGAAATAAAATCACTTGCTGACGATTATAAAAAGCAACAAAAATACACCGGGTGGATTACTGAACTTAAAGATAAAATTTATTGGGAAGTAAGACTTTAATATCAACTAACGGAAAAAATTTTGGCAAATCAAAAAGATGATGTGCTGCTTGTCGGGCAGTTAAATGATTCAATAAGAAAAATAAAGAACGAGATTGGTAAAGTAATTATTGGTCAGGATGAAATAATTGATCAATTATTAAATTCTCTTTTTTCGCGCGGGCACTGTTTGCTTGTGGGTGTTCCCGGTCTTGCTAAAACTCTTTTAATAAAAACCCTTGCGGAAGTACTTGATCTTAAATTCAGCAGGATTCAATTTACGCCGGATTTAATGCCGAGTGATATTACCGGCACCGAAATTATTGAAGAAGATCAGCTAACAAAAAGAAGAAATTTTAAGTTTATTCCCGGTCCTATTTTTGGCAATGTTATTCTTGCCGATGAAATTAATAGAACACCGCCAAAGACACAGTCAGCATTGCTCGAAGCGATGCAGGAGCATAAAGTTACTACTGCGGGAACTACATACACACTCGAAGAACCGTTCTTTGTTTTAGCAACTCAAAATCCTATAGAGCAAGAAGGAACCTATCCGCTGCCCGAAGCGCAGTTAGATCGTTTTATGTTCAACTTGTGGCTTGATTATCCGACCGTTGACGAAGAGATTCAAATAGTTCAAACAACCACGAGCGGATATATTCCTCAGCTATCTAAAGTAATAAGCGCAAGGGAAATTATTGAATTTCAGGATCTTGTCCGACGGGTGCCGGTAGCGGAGAATGTAATTAAATTTGCGGTTAGTGCATCAAATAAAACTCGCCCTTCAAACGGAGCGATACCGGAATCAATTAAAAGCTGGATTAGCTGGGGCGCCGGTCCGAGGGCATCACAGTATTTAATTCTCGCATCAAAAACACGAGCTGTAATGCAGGGAAGATTTATGCCTAATATTGACGATGTTAAGTATGCAATGCTTCCGGTTTTACGACACAGAATAATAACAAGCTTTAACGCAGAAGCAGAAGGAATAAACTCTGTGGATGTAATTGAAAAGCTGTTGAAGGAATTATAAAGAAGTTTACATCCGTGCAATCTTATAATTCTTAAAGGCGAAATAAATCTCCTTCGTTGCTGTTTTTATTACCGTTGCGGTCGGTATTGCAAGCAGCATTCCTATCAATCCAAATAACTGGCTTCCTGCGATGATCAAAAGTATTATCACTATCGGGTGCATATCTACGCTCTTGGAAAACACATACGGTTGAAAGAAACCGTTATCGAGCATATATACAAAAATCAATAAAAGAATAATGAAGGGAACATGCGAGAACCCGCCGTACTGTAATACCGAAATAATAATTGCAGGGATTCCGCCAATAACTGGTCCAAAGTAAGGAACAAGATGACCGAGACCCGCAATAACACCGAGGGGAAGAGCATTGTCTATTCCGATTAAATAAAATCCAAGTCCGCAGGTAATACCGACAAATGAAGCGTCAAAAATCCAAGCACGTACATACCTGCCAAGCTGAATGCTAACTTTTTTTAATATCCAGTAGGACATTTCAAAATACTTATTAGGCACAACATGGATTATGCTTTTTAACAAATGGCGGCTGTCTTTTAATAAGAAGAAGGTTATAAACGGAACAATTACCAGCATTGCCACAACAGAAATAACGCTGCTTACTAAGTCGCTCATTCTTTCAAACGAATTTAATATCATCTCGGAGAAAAACTTTTCGAGTTTGTCTGCAAGTTCCCCCTGATTAAAAAACGGAATCAGATTATAAATTTGTTGATCAATTGAATTGAGTTGATCGCGTAAAGAATAAACATGTAAAGTTTCTTTTAACTGATTTACCTGGTAAACGAAATTTGGTATGATGATCGAAAAGAAAAGATATACTAAAAAGCCAAAACCGATAAAGACTATAAGCGTGCTTGGAAATCGTTTTAAGCCTTCTCTTTCGAGAAGTTTAACAAAGGGATCGAAGATGAAAGAGAGTAAAATGGAAATTGCAACTATAAGAATTACATCCGAGAGCAAAAACAGGAAATAAAAAGCTGCGATTATGCCCGCTGCATAAATCAAAAAACGAAATACTTTTTTTGTAGTTAAATCTGCCATATCAACTTACCGCTTCTACTCTTTTTACTTCGGGAACATCCCGCATTAAAGCTCTTTCTATTCCGGCTCTCAAAGTCATTGAGTTAAGAGGACAAACCCGGCATTCGCCGAGGAATCTAATTTTAACAATGCCGTCTTCCGATACTTCAACAAGTTCAACGTCGCCGTCATCAGCTTGAAGATAAGGACGCATAATATTTAGAGCTTTAATAATTTTTTCTTTCATGACGATGTGAATTTAAGAATTGGAAAAACTAATTGCCATTACTTTTTAAAATTATTTCTGATAAATATGACTTCTCGAAGCAACATAAACAGACGCTATTTTATAAAAACAATTTGAGCCTATTCTGTTATTTTTTTTAAGCCTTCAATGGTCGCCAAATAGCTATGTTCGTTTTTCTGTTTTATATTAAAAAATAAAATCCTATTGATGTCTTTTATTCTTAAAACGCCTCTTATTCTGCAACCACATTTAACATTCCGGCATTAGTAATAGTGGTTCATTGGCAGCCACTGGTTATACCGCTGACTTATGCTGATGTAGATCTTAATTTCCCTTTATTATACTTATGAATAATGCTGGAAATTAATGTTTGATATGGAATCCCTTCTTCTATTGCTTTCACTTGAATGTCGTGATAATCCTTTGTAGTTAATCGAATGTTAATTCGTTTATTTTTGGATATACTTTCCTTAGCAGCTTTTACATAAACTTTTTGGTCCTTCTTTTTAATTGGCTTCCATTCGCCTTTTTCATAAGATTCCATCAACTCTTTTTCTTCTTTATCTAAATATTTCATTTCTATTCCTCTTTGCTTAAATATTTTTTAGTCGCTTCTCTACTTGGGTATATTGTTTTCAGAAAATATTTTTCTTCATCTTCCACAAACGGAACGATATATGCATAATCTCTAACTTCAACAATAAACATTTTCTGATTGGGGTATTTTAGTTTATTTGGGTGTTCAACTATTTCTAATAATTTATTATTTGAGAGAGATAATACAATTTCTTCAAACGATATATCTCTTGTTTCCTTCAAGAGATTATTTTTATTATCATCCCAATCAAAATACTTCATTTTTCAATTTATCCTTATGTGTGCCTTATAGACACGCTTTAAAAGTAAAAAAGCATTGGGAATATGTCAAGTCAGTCCATAATAATATTATTGCATATAACGGCGTGTTATCCCGTAAAACGGGACAAGTTATTAAAAAACAACACCGTAGTTAATTTTTTTTTGAATCCATCCCGCTTCTAGCGGGAAAAGATTTCCTTTTACTTTTTACATCCGCAAAAAGCAAGGGTTGTTTCGATTAAATTTCTAAACCCCGAATGACGATAAATAGCATCCCTTAATAATTGGGATATCCTTTTATTCGTATCGCCAGGCGGGACAAGCAGAAACAAAAAAGAAATAATCCGTTAGCTAATGGATTAATTCCGACTCTAACCAAACAACAAGCGATAATGTAAAATATTAAATTTGAAATGTCAAACAGACAAATTATTCCGAGCCGCTTCGATAGTCACGATCTTTAATAATGATGAGTTGTAAATCGGGATTGAGGAGACAGAAAAAACTTCCTTTTCATTTAACTCCATCATTGCTTATTTTTTCAATCAAAAAAAGAGGCATTATGAAATTAGATAGATCAGCAGGAATTTTATTGCATCCAACATCACTTCCCGGAAATTTCGGAATTGGCGATCTTGGAAAAGAAGCTTATAACTTTGTAGATTTTCTTTCAGCATCCGGACAAAAAATCTGGCAGGTGCTGCCGCTTGGTCCCACCGGCTACGGTGATTCGCCGTATCAATGCTTCTCTGCTTTTGCTGGCAATCCCGCTTTAATCAGTCCCGAACGTTTGCGCGATAATGGCTTTCTTACAGAAGACAACTTGAACCATAATTTTAATTTTGATCCCCACAAAATTGATTACGGAACGGTCATCAATTATAAAAAAGAAATATTAAAAAAAGCTTACGCGAATTTTAAAGCACACAAAGGCGATATAGAAAAATTGTTCGCCGCGTTTTGTGAAAGCAGCAAAGAATGGCTCGAAGATTATTCTTTTTTCATGGCGGTAAAGGGACATCATAACGATCAGACCTGGATATACTGGGATAAAGGGCTTGTTATGCGCGAAGAAAAAGCAATGAATAAATGGAGAGAAAAATTAGCCGATGAAATAAATTATCATAAGTTTGTTCAGTTTGTTTTTTTCAGACAGTGGAAAGAATTAAAAAACTATGCAAATGAAAAAGGAATAAAGATTGTTGGTGATATGCCAATATTCATCGCTTATGACAGTTCCGACTTATGGGCAAACAAAGAACTTTTTACTGTTGATGAAAAGGGGCATCTAAAAACTGTAGCGGGTGTGCCTCCAGACTATTTTAGCGCAACGGGACAGCTATGGGGCAATCCTCTTTATCGCTGGGATAAAATGGAACAAGACGATTTTAAGTGGTGGCGGCTGCGTTTGGCAAACATGCTGGAGCTTGTGGATTTTATACGAATAGATCATTTTAGGGGTTTTGACGCCTTTTGGGAAATCCCCGGCGGCGCCGAAAATGCAATTCAGGGACGGTGGGTAAAAGCGCCGGGCGTAAAGCTATTCAACTCAATTGAAAAACATCTCGGGCAGCTTCCTATTCTTGCAGAAGACCTCGGAGTTATAACTAAAGATGTTGAAGCGCTTCGCGATAAGTT